>CAZMNQ010000043.1:0-8354 GCA_964567695.1 uncultured Bdellovibrionales bacterium | reverse complement strand
TGATATTATATCACTTTGGAAATTTGATGCAAGTCCATATCTTTATATGCTATTCCAAAATCGCTTTAATTCTCCGCACACCAGAGGAAGAGGCTTCTTCTTTGGTGATTTTGAAATGGCCAAGTTCACTGAGATTTGAAACATGCGGACCGCCGCAAAGTTCAATGCTAAATACTTGCCCTGAGCTTGTCGAAGGGATTCCTATTTTATAGACTTTCACAGTATCACCGTATTTGGCCGGATCAAAAGAAACTTTCACCAGCTTAAGAGCTTCGTCTTTGGACATTTCCACCATTTCAACCGAAAGATTTTCCTGGATTTTTTGATTCACTAAATCCTCCACTTGTTTCAATTGTTCTGGCGTTAATTTTTCCGGTGAATTAAAATCAAAGCGCAATCTTTCCGCTGTGATGTTACTGCCTTTTTGGAATGTCTCAGAGCCAATAATTTCTCGCAACGCCGCCAAAAGCAAATGAGTGGCCGTGTGATATTTCGTTTCCATTTCGCCCGTGCCTTGCAAGCCACCTTTGAAAGCGCCGGCGGAAGCAGTGCGGGAAAGATCTTGATGTTTTTTAAATTCTACTTCAAAACCTTTTTCATCAATAATAATGTTTTTTTCTTTACTTATTTCTTTAATTACTTCCAGTGGAAATCCATAAGTTGTATATAAATCAAAAACAATATTTCCTGGCAATATTTTATTTTCGTTTTTCCATGGAGAAGCATCGTCTGCCCATGGCTTATAGTCCTTACTCCATAATTCGGCAATTGTTTTTTCAAATTCTTTCAAACCTTTTTCCAGAGTCTGTCGAAATTTATTTTCCTCTTTTTCCAATTCAGTAAAAATCCTCTCCTTATTTTTTTCAATTTCAATATAAACATCTTTATAGATTCCAATAACCGCTTGGGAAATTTGTTTTGTAAAATTATTCTCAATGCCAATCATTTTTCCGTGACGTATAGCCCGTCGCAATAATCTTCTTACAATATAACCCTGTCCGATATTGGAAGGCGCAATGCCTTTTTCATCACCTATAATAAAAGTTGCAGTTTTAATATGATCCGCGATTATTCTGAATGATTTTGTGTTATCTTCATAATTTTTTCCAGAAATTTCTTCAATCCTATTAATTATTGACAAAAATAATTCGGTCTTATAATTATCATCAAAACCATTGACTGCGGATAAAATCCTTTCCATGCCCATTCCGGTATCTACATTCTTTTGCTTTAGAGTTTCCAACACGCCATTGGATTTTTTGTTATATTGCATAAAAACATTATTCCAAATCTCCACCCACAAATCATTGTCATCATTAAAGCTTTCCGGAATTTTATTTAAATCTCCCGCCCAATAAAATATTTCAGTATCAGGACCGCACGGCCCTCTATCCATCCCCCACCAATTATTTTTTTTCGGCAATTTAGCAATTTTCTTTTCTGGCATTCCCATACTCTTCCAAACATCATATGCCTCTTTATCAAATGGTGAATCCACATCTCCTTCAAATACAGAAACTGCAATCCTATTTTTATCCAAACCCAACCAATCAGCGGAAGTCATAAATTCCCAACTCATTTTGATTGAATCTTCTTTGAAATAATTGCCTAGCGACCAATTTCCAAGCATTTCAAAAAAAGTATGATGTGTCGCGTCTCCCACCTCGTCAATATCTCCAGTTCTTACACACTTTTGGACATTTACAAGTCGTCTTCCTCCAGGATGTTTTCCGCCTAGAAGGTACGGAACCAAAGGATGCATTCCGGCAGTTGTAAAAAGCACCGAAGGATCATTTTCTGGCACCAAAGACGCCGAAGGGATAATCGTGTGTCCCTTGGACTCAAAAAATTTCAAATATTTTTCTCTCAGTTCTTGCGCTGTCATCTTATTTTATCTATTTTTTTATAGTTGTTCTCTAATTTCAGGATAATATTTATCCCAATGAAAACCAAGGACTTTATCTAACTCCGACATTGCAACCTCAACATCCCCATCTGCGTTTAAATGTCTTTCTATGGCACTTATTTTGTCCATCTTAAATCCTTCTATTTTTATTTCATTTTGTTCAGCGATGGCGCTGACGATTTTCCTTAAATTTGATACCATATTTTTTTTAAAATTTAATTAATTATTTGATTAAATTAAGTTCTTTTTTGAGATGATTAATCTCAGCCTGTCTCATTATAATTTTTTGCTCAACTGCTATGAGCTTTTCCTTCTCCTCTTGCATATTGATGCGCAAATGATCAACTTCCTTTTTCAATCTTCGTTCTTCAGCCTCAATGATTATTTTTTCACTTTCAACTTTTTTCAAATCAGATTCCGACATAATAATTTCCCGTTGCAAGTCATTTATTTTGCGGTGCTTATCTTGGTCAGTTTGAGTATTTTGATTATCCATAGTTTTTTTAAAAAAATTATTCGTGCCTATTCGCTTTAAATTTGCATAAATTTGCGAATTTATTTAATTCTGCCCCCGCCCAACATCTCCCCTTTCGCAGTGTAAAAAACGGCTGACTGTCCCGGTGAAATGGCGCATTGCGGTTCGGCGAATTTTACAGTATAAACGCCGCTTTTGACTAATTCTATTATAGCAGAAACGGCAGAGTGCCGATATCGAGTTTTGACTAGCATTTTCAGCGGCAATTTTGGTTCAGAGACCATCCAATTTATTTTTTCCACTTGCATTTGTGTGCAAACCAAGGCAGGATCTTTCTCATCGTTGGTCACAATCAGCATATTTTTTTTCAAATCTTTGTTGACTACATAATATGGACCGTCGCCCCCGATATTGATGCCTCGGCGTTGCCCAATCGTGTAGAGCGGCAAACCATCATGCGAACCAACAATTTTTCCCGCAGTGTTCATAATCTGGCCTTTCTTCAATTTCAAATTCCGGCGCAGAAAATTTTCCGGATATTTTTCCGGCGTAAAACATAGTCCTTGTGAATCATCTTTATTAAAAACCGGTAATTTTAATTTCTCCGCGATTTTTCTAATTTCCGTTTTTTTATAACCTCCAACTGGAAAAAGAATTTTAGCTAACTGATTCTGATTAAAATTATATAAAAAATATGATTGATCTTTTTCCTCATCAGCACCCTGATACAAACGGTAAATATAGTTTTTAGATTTGGGATTTTGAGCTTTTAATTTATTTGGGATTTGGGATTTGGGATTTGGGATTTGTCGCTTCTGGGCATAATGACCAGAAGCGATGAAGTCTCCTTCCATCTCCAACATTTTTTTTAGCAGGACATTAAACTTAATATGCTCATTGCAAGCCACGCACGGATTTGGTGTCCGTCCGGCGGAGTATTCCGCTAAAAAATAATCCACCACCTCTTTTTTGAATTCTTTTTCCGCGTTGGCCGTGTAAAGCGGAATGTCCAAAATTTGGCACACCTTGCGGGCATCTTCCAACGATTCCAAGGAACAACACTTGTTTTCCACCAAACTGTCGCTCGCCGGCTCCTTCCAAAAATGCATAAAAACGCCCACGACATCAAAGCCTTGTTTTTTGAGAAGCGCCGCCGCCACCGAAGAATCAACGCCGCTCGACATCCCCACAATAACCCTCTTTTTCTTGGTCTTATTCATATAACCTAATCTTACAAGAGATATTTTCTTCTGTAAATAAAAACAGTTCCGATTTGCCGAAACTGTTTTTATCTTAATTACCTGACTTTCCCGTTAATTATTTTTTGCGCTGCCTTTTGCGAATCATAAATATTTGAATCGGGCATATTGCTAACGATTTTTTCGCCTGTGTTAATCGTAAACCAGGCCACAAAAAAAGACACAACCATTAAGATAACTATGCCAAGATGCGTTGGAATATCAATATTAAAACGATATCTGATGTGTTTCATATTATTATTTTGTTTGATCAAGCAGCGCACGCACGCCCCGCAAATCCACATTCGTTTTTTGTCTTTGTGATTTGAATTTTTTCGGCGCAATATGCGACATCTGTGAAAGGCTCATGGGCCGATCTTGCGGCGCGTAGGAAACTGGCTGTGAAGCCGAATTATTTTCCTCCTTTACTGCAACCACATCCTGCCTCTTGTTTAGCTCCGCAGGAATCTTTCTAATTTCTTGTTTTTCAGCCGTTTCTCTTTTTTTGGCCAACATCCGCTGATGATCCTTGAGACATTCACGACAAAATGCCGGCCGTGTTGGATCCGGCTTGAAAGGAACAACGATGCTTTCCTCGCAAGTAGCGCACACCGCATTGTAAGTTTCTTTCGGCGGTGAAATAGTCTCAACCGTCGCGGCCACAGGTGCAATTAGCTGGCTGACAGCTGGCGCAGCTGACCGAGCAACCGGAGTCTTGCTGATTATTTTATCTTCAACAGGCTGAACTTTTTTTATAACATTTTTTTCATACGCTGGATATTTTTTTTCAACTGGGCTGGCATTTGCCACAACATTATTTATTGCTGGCATTGTTTCATCAAAATTCGTATCCATATCATCTTGATCTTCTTGGCCGCCAACCGCCGCTTCTTTGAAAACTTCCATTCCGCTCCAACGGGCAATCCGATCTTCCACTTCGGCCTTGGGCTTACCATATCTTTCGCGCGTAATGTTAATAATTTTCTCTTCATTGCCGGAAGTTTCCACCAGATCAAAAGGCGGCAAAGTTGTGGCCGAAAAAGCATCACCCGCCACACCATCAATCATCAATTTCAAATAAGTGTGGTATTTAGACAAATTGACGATGTCATTCATCATAAACACCGGTTCAAATTCTTTTTCCAAATGCTCCGCGTCTTCCGCGCCAACTCGAAAAGATACAATCGTTCCCACATTGCCAAAAACCGCATCCCGCACCGTGGCATTGCCGTCAAAAATAAGCTGGTTGATATATTGATGCGCCAAAATCAAGTTCAAACGATATTTTCGAGCTTCCGAAAGAATGTTGGCAAATGACTCCGTGGCAAAATTTTGAAATTCATCCACATATAAATAGAAGTCTTCCCTCTGCGCTTCCGACACCGCCACGCGTCCCATGGCCGCCAATTGAATCTTGGTCACAATCATACCTCCCAACAAACGCATCGAATCTTCTCCAATTCGCCCCTTGCTCAAATTCACAATCAAAATTTTCTTGCTGTCCATAATTTCGCTCATATCAATCGTCGATTTCGGTTGTCCCACAATGTGGCGGATAACTGAGGAAGAAAGAAATTGGCCGACCTTGTTTTGAATGGCCGCCACCGCTTCTTTGCGAAATTTATCATCCCATTTATCAAACTCATTTATCCAAAAAGATTTCACCACGGGATCTTTGATTTTTAGATAAACTCTTTTTCGATAATTCAGATCCCTCATCATGCGATTAACCCCGAGCATCGTTGAGCCGGGATAATCCAGAAGAGCCAAAATTGTATTATTCAAAATATATTCCATTCGAGCACTCCAAACATCCGGCCAAATCTTCTTGAAAACACCCATCATGCCGGAGGCCACAAGATTTTTTTTATCATCATCAACTGATTCCAAAATGTTAAAAGCAATCGGAAATTCCGCATCCGATGGATTGAAATAGATAACATCATTGATGCGCGATGCCGGCACGGCTTTCAACATTTTCTCGGCAAATTCACCATGAGGATCCACCACGCAAACGCCTTCGCCATTGCGAATATCCTGAATAGCCATATTTTCCAAAAGATTGGATTTTCCCATTCCGGTTTTTCCGATAACATACATATGCCTTCGGCGATCATCTCTTTTGATGCCGAAAACCTGTTCCTTGTTTCTAAAATTTGTTTTTGCGAAAAAATTTATTTCAGCCATATACGAATTAAAATACTAATTATATCCAAATTATGCACACATTTTTACTGGATTCGAATTAAATTCGGATATAATTCGAATCATAATTCGCATCAGCCGATTGGTAAATTAGCTGGGGCGGTGCCTTTTTTAGATTCAACTCTCGGCAAGGACGGCGTCATAACACCCATATCCGGAAAATGATAGACAGTTGCCAATTCTGTGACTGAAAGAATAACTTTGTTGCCATCCATATTTCTTTTCCGGTATCGATTATAAATTCTTCTTTTCATAGCCTGTAAACGAGGATCAACCGCCACAAAATGAGCGGTTGTTTTAGTGTTGTCCGGCCTAAGATTATTCAAATTCAAATCATTAAATTGCCGCAGTGCTCCAAAAAATGACGAAGCGTGACCCATATTAAAACCTTCTTTTTTGCCCATATATATAAATCTCATCTTGGTTTTGAAAGCATTTTTCCCCAGATTTTCTTCGATAGCCTTCATCTGATCTTTTTCACCCGGAGTCAATCTAAATTCCAGTGGTGCTTCTTCTTTCTTTTCGGCTTTGGCAAATTCAACCGGACCAAAAAAGCCACTAAAAATATGCGTGACAACATCCAGCAAGTCGTTTAAAATTCCTCCATGCGACTCCTTCGTTCTGCCGGCCATCTTTTGAATGAGTTTCATTTCCTTTTTTTTCCAAATTTCAGGTAACGGAGAAATGACTATCTGAAATAGCATATTTTGCCCCGGAGGAAGCGAAGCAAACAATTCCACAAAAGAGGCCATGGGGTCAATCATTGTGCCCGTTATATCCTCTTCAAATTTATCATATGTTTTGATTGGAATTGGATCTGCCGCACTCAATATCAAATCAGACCCCCACAAATTCCAGTCTCGATTTGGAACAACTCGCGGGAAATTCTTAGTATAATCTTCCACCTCCATAATCTCTGCTCCCGGATATTGAGCGTAGATTTGTGATTCCACCAAATTTCTAAGTTTTTTCTGGACTCGAATGTAGAAATGAACCTCGCCGCCCAATCCGACTAGTTCAAAACTGAAACGATCCGTGTACATGCCTAGCAAATATTCTTCCCATGAGTTATATGTAACAACCACACCCACCAGACCCAGAAAAATAGACTCCATAATCTTTGGACCCTTTTCCAGCTCTTTGGGCGGAATAACTTCAATCACTGTCCATTCAAGCTTGTCAGACCAATTATCTTTTACAAAGTCCAGCCAAATAAGCTTAAAAACAAAATAAAAAGCCACCGGCAAAATAATCCACCAAAGTTGTGAAAAAGGCTGCCAGAAGCTTTTTAATATTTCAAGATAAGTATTCATTTGTCGTTGCAAATTACTTTATTTTTTGTTGTTTTTGTTTTTGAAAATCTTTTGCTGCAATTATTTTTTCAACATGTATTTGCCGCCCTCCAATCGCTTAAAGTTATCATAATTATTCAAATTAATCATGATGGTGGTTTTCTTTACCTGTCGCACCTTGAGCACGCCTGCTAAAAGTTCATCCTTAGTCATGGCTCTGCCACTTTTTTTCAAAAGATCCTCCAAAACATCTTTGATGGTTCCCGGCACAAATCCCCACTCGCGCAGCGCGTAAACACCTCTTCCAATTAAAACAAACTTATCATCTTTTATCAGTTCATTATGTACCGTTTGCGGATGAGCTTTTCTCTTGCTGAGTCCGAATTCATCAATAAGCTTGGCAATTTCCATAAAATGCAACGGCTTTTTCTTTTCTTTCAAAATCAAATATATTCTCTCACGCGTACCCTTTGGATTAATCTCCATCCAAGTGGACAGCCCCCATTTATTAAATCTATTTTTTGATATTTCTGACGAGGTGCTTAAAAAATTCAAAATCTTGCTTTTGGATAATCCTTTTTCCTTAGCCATAATTTTTTCTACTATTTCAGCGTCAGTTATCGGAACCTCTGAAAGAATCAGAACCTCCTTGGCCAGATCTATAATATGCTTTACCATCATGAGAATATCCTTTGAAAGAGCCCAGGATTTTTTGATTAATCCCTTTTCTTCAATTTCAATTATTTTATTTGAACATACCAACAAAAACACAATTGAATTAGCCTCCTTTAGGTCGTCAGCGCTAAATTCGTTGGTTAATGATTCTTCACTTATTATACCATCACTTTCAGATATTTTCAAAATTATTTTTTCTTCCGTTTGTTTGAATAATTCTGCTTCTGAAGCTTTGGAGGTTTTTTTAATCACATCACAAATTATCTGCCGCACCCTTTCCCGAGTTATGCGGTAATCCTTGCCAATCTTTTCCAATGTTTCAACTTTCCCACTGGCAAGGCCGAATCTTTTTTTCACAATTTCTTGCGCTCTTTGTGGCAGCTTAGCTAACAGCGCATTGACAGAATCAAAAAAATTCAGGCTGCTGATATTTAGCTTGTTTTCACTTAATTTATCGCTTTTTTGCATATATTAAATATTATTTTTTAGGTTAAATAATATTAGCACATAATGCATACTTTTGTCAAGACCTTTTGTCAAAACCAGGCCCTTAAATTCTAATC
>CAZMNQ010000042.1:0-8395 GCA_964567695.1 uncultured Bdellovibrionales bacterium | reverse complement strand
AAGTTCCAAGAGTTGGAAAAATCCGCGGTAATTCGAGTCGAGGAAATGAAGTAAGTTTTGGAAATTTTGGGCTTAAAGCTATGGAATCCGGACTTGTTTCAGCTCGTCAGATTGAATCGGCCAGAAGAGCTATGACAAGATATGTCCAGCGTGGCGGAAAAATTTGGATTAGAATTTTTCCTGATAAATCTGTTACCAAAAAAGGTTCTGAAGTTCCGATGGGTAAAGGCAAGGGAACAGTGGATCATTTTGTGGCAATTGTCAGACCGGGCCGAGTTATGTTTGAAATGGATGGCGTGAAAAGAGATGTGGCTAAAAAAGCGATGGAACTGGCAGCATATAAGTTATGTGTTAAGTCAAAATTTGTTGTCAAAGAAAGCGAATAAATAAAAGTAAGTTTTGCAATATTATGAAAATTAAGGAGATTAGAGAGAAAAACATTGAAGAGCTGAAAAAGCTTTTGAGCGAAAAGAGAGAAGCTGTGAGAAAGCTGCGGTTTGATGTTGCGGCAAAACAAGTTAAAGATATTAGAGAAATACGGAATAGCAAGCGGGATATTGCAAGAATTTTAACTATCCTTAAAGAAACTAAATAAAAACAATGGAAAAGAATTTAGAACAAAGTAAAATAATTATCAAGAAGAAGGGGGTTGTTGTCAGTGACAAAATGGCCAAGACGGTTGTTGTGGCTGTTGATAGCTTCAAAACCCATCCTAAATATAAGAAAAAATACAAGTCAACCAAAAAATATAAGGCGCATGATGAGGAGGGAAAATATAAGGTTGGAGATTTGGTTGAAATAATTCCATGCCGGCCAATGAGCAAGGATAAGTGTTATAAAGTAGTTTAAATATATGATACAAGCAGAAACAAAATTAATATCCGCTGACAATTCTGGAGCAAAAATTATCCAATGTTTTAAGGTTTTGGGCGGGTCAAAAAAGAGATATGCTCAAATTGGCGATATAGTTGTTGCCGCTGTTAAATCTGCTGAACCGCGAGGAATGGTGAAGAAGGGGGACAAGGTGCGAGCGGTTATTGTTAGACAAGTGAAAGCGCTGCGAAGAAAAGATGGTACATATATAAAATTTGATGAAAATGCCGCAGTTATTTTGGACGGAAAAGAGCCGAAGGGCACTCGAATTTTCGGGCCGATTGCCAGAGAAATCAGAGAGAAGGGCTATAATAAGATAATTTCCTTAGCGCCAGAAGTATTGTAAAAATATATAAGACACATTTATGAAAATAAAGAAAAATGATCAAGTTAAAATATTGGCTGGCAAAGACCGTGGTAAGACCGGAAAGGTTTTGCGCGTTTTGTCCGCCGAAAACAAGGTTGTCGTTGAAGGTGCTAATATCGTAAAAAAGCATGTTAAGCCGAAAAAGGAAGGCGAGAGCGGACAACGAATTGAACTTCCGGGAAAATTGAATATTTCTAATGTAGCGCTGGTTTGCCCTAAATGCGGAAAGGCGACGCGAGTTGGCTATAAAATTATGGACAAGAGCAAGTTTAGAATTTGTAAACAATGTAAAGCGGAATTATAAGAAAAATATGCATAAATCAATCAAAGAAAAATATAATAAGGAAGTTGTAGCGGAGATGAGCAAGCTTTTCGGATTTAAAAGCAACTTGCAAGTGCCTCGAATTGAAAAGGTGGTTGTTAATGTTGGAATTGGAAAATTCATCAAGGACTCAGCTTTGGTTGAAGATGTTAAAAAAACGATGACGGTGATTGTTGGACAGAAAGTGGTGATGAATAAAGCAAAAAAATCAATTGCCGGTTTCAAGATTCGGGAAGGGCAAGAGGTTGGAATGAAAGCAACTCTTCGCGGCAAGAGAAAATGGGATTTTATTGAAAAATTGGTTGGCGCAACAATTCCTCGCGTACGAGACTTTCAAGGTTTGAAAGAATCATGCGTTGACGCTAGCGGAAATTTTAATTTGGGAATAAAAGAGCACACGATTTTTCCTGAAATTCTTCCAGAAAATGTAAAAAATATTGTTGGTTTTCAAGTTAATATCGCGACGACTGCAAAGAATAGAGAAGAAGGTTTGGCACTGTTTAGATTAATGGGTTTTCCAATAAAAAAATAATTGTAGAGACGCGATTAATCGCGTCTGTACCGCAAGAATAAATTAGAAAAAAATAATATGGCTAAAAAATCTGTTGAAGCTAGAGCTCGAAAAAAACCTAAATTTTCAACGCGAGAAGTAAGGCGATGTTGGAGATGCGGGAGAAAGCATGGATATATGCGAGCATTTGATATTTGCAGGATTTGCTTCAGAGAACTATCCAGTACAGGTCAGATTCCGGGAGTAAAGAAGTCGAGTTGGTAGATGCGAATTATGATACGAATTAAATCCGAATTTAATTCAAATCTCGAGAAACAATTTTTACATAATTTGGATATAATTAGAATTAAAATTAGTATATGTTAGATCCTATCGCAGAAATGTTAACCAGAATAAGAAATGCCCAAATAGCCGGGCATAAAGATGTTGTTTTTGCTGCATCTAAATTAAAACTGGCTATCGCGGAAATTCTCAAAAAAGAAGGCTTTGTTGAATCTGTTTCGAAGGAAAAAAACAATATGCTTGAAAGTATAAAAGTTGAATTGAAATATCACAAAGTTTCTAATACGCAAAAACTTCCGGCCATTAAAGAAATCAAGCGAGTCAGCAAGGAAGGACAGCGAATTTATGTTAAAAACAAAGAAATTAGATCTGTTAAAAATAACTTTGGTATTTCCATCATATCGACTCCCAAGGGTGTTATGACCGGTTTCGAAGCAAGAAAGCAGGGATTGGGCGGAGAAGTTGTTTGTGAAGTTTGGTAGATGCAAATTTTGATTCGAATTAAGTCCAAATTAAATTCGAATTGATAAGATAATTAGTATATAATTCGGATAACAATTAGTATATGAGTAGAATAGGCAAAAAAATTATAACCATACCAGCGGGAGTTGAAGTTAAGCTTCAAAATGATAAGTTGGAAGTAAAAGGACCAAAAGGTACTCTTAGTTTTGCTTGTCATAAGGAAGTTGCTTTGGAAATAACTGACAAAGAAATTTCCGTGAAGAATGTTGGAAAAAGCAAGAAGGCTCCAGCCCTTTGGGGGATGACTCGCGCCATGATTAGCAATATGGTTGAAGGCGTAAACGAGATGTATATTAAGAAGTTGGAATTGCAGGGCGTAGGTTTCCGTATGGCAGTGGCCGGCAAGAAAATAAACATGGCCTTGGGTTTTTCTCATCCTGTGAATGTGGATGTGCCAGAAGGATTGGAAGCTAAGATTGAGGAAGGCGTTTTGGTTATAACTGGTATTGATAAGCAGGCTGTGGGTCAATTTGCTGCTGAAATAAGAGGACTGAAACCCGTTGAGCCGTATAAGGGCAAAGGATTTAGATATGTTGGCGAGTATGTTAGAAGAAAGGCCGGTAAGAAGGCCGCCTCTAAATAATGCATGCGAAAGCCTGCCTACCGGCAGGCAGGCGCACTACGAAAGCGCCCATTCGAATGAAATAAATAATTATATAAGTTCGTAGATTCGCATAACATTCGTAGTTTCGAATCGGTACAATATTATGAAAAAATTAAGCAGAAATCAAATAAGATTGCATAGAAAGCGAAGAATCAGAGCTAAAATATCTGGTACCTCAGATATGCCAAGACTTGCTGTCTTTAGAAGTTTGCGAAATATCAGTGTGCAAGTGATTGATGACGCTGTTGGCAAGACTCTTATTTCTGCTAACCTGAGTGATATGAAAGGCAAAAATAGCGTTGAGGGTGCCAAGGAATTGGGCAAGACTGTGGCTGAAAAATGCAAAGCTGCTAAAATTGAAAGCATTGTTTTTGATAGATCCGGTTATAAATATCATGGAAAGATTAAGGCTGTAGCGGAAGGAGCTAGAGAAGTCGGACTTAAATTCTGATACGAATTGTAATGCAAATTAAATCCGAATTAAAAAAGAATTTGGACAATAATTAGGATATAATTAGAATAAAAATTAGGATATGGCAAGAGACAATAAAAATTTTAGAGGAAAAAGAGAAAAGCCTGAATTTGATCAGAAGTTGCTTGATTTGGCTCGCGTAACTCGCGTAGTTAAGGGCGGAAGAAGATTTAGATTCAGAGCGACTTTGGTTATTGGAAATAAGAAGGGCAAGGTTGGTGTTGGAGTTGGCAAAGGAACCGATGTTTCCGATGCTATTAGAAAAGCTTTTGATGATGCTAAAAAGAATATGATTACAGTTAAGATGACAAAAAGTACGATTGCTCATGATATTAATTATAAATCCAGAAGTGCCAAGATCATTTTGAAGCCGGCTGTTGAAGGACGAGGAATTATTGCGGGTGGCGCAGTTCGAACAGTTGTTGAATTTGCTGGAATTAAGGATATCGTTTCTAAATCACTTGGAACAGCTAATAAATTGAGTGTAGCCAGAGCGGCCGTTGAAGCACTTGCAACTTTGAATCAGGCGAGAAGCAGAAAGGAAAGAATAAGTCCGGTAACTAGTAATCAGTAACTAAAATCCGAATACTAGTTACGAGTTACTAGTTACGGTTTACTAAAATATATGCAGATAAACACATTAAAACTTAAGGCCACTAAAAAGAAAAGAAAGACTATTGGACGTGGTGGAAAAAAGGGAACTTATTCCGGAAAGGGTAATAAGGGACAAAAAGCGCGAAGCGGTTGCAAGATTGACCCGCTTTTTGAAGGTGGACGGTCAACTTTGATTGACCATATGAAGAAAAAGCGAGGTTTCACAACCATTGCTTCACCAGTCGCTGTTGTGGCATTGGCTGATTTGGAGGCTAAATTTAAGGATGGTGATGTGATTAGCCCTGATACGCTTGTTAAGGCGGGACTTATCCGCAGAGCGCAAACCATCGCGCGCATAAAGATTCTGGGTGGCGTGGAAATCAAGGCTAAATTGACAATTTCTAAAGATATTCTGGCTAGCATCTCTTCAAAAAAAGCCATTGAAAAGGCTGGTGGAAAAATGGAATAAAAAAGGATAGACTTGTCCCTGAATGATTTTTCAAGCGAAAATTTGGAAGTTTTTAGCGAAAAGATTATTTGGGGACAAGTCTAATGTATTGTATAATGAAAGGGTGGCGCAAGTCCCCCTTTTAAATTAATTATCTTTTAAGCGTTTTAGCTGTTAGTTGCTAGTGTTTGAATTTCATTGCTATCAACTAAAAACTAAAAACTAAAAATTAACAAGATGTTTGAAAAAGTAGCACAAATTTTCAAAGTCAAAGAACTGCGGAATAAGCTTTTATTTATCATTGCAATTTTAATTGTTTTCCGATTAATTGCGACCATTCCGGTTCCAGGCGTAGACCAAGAACAATTGAAGAATTTTTTCGGAAGCAATCAATTTTTCGGACTTTTGAATTTATTTTCCGGTGGGGGACTCAGTAGCATTTCAATCGTGATGCTAGGCGTTGGACCATATATCACAGCGTCGATTATTATGCAGCTTCTGACAATGATTGTTCCGCGCTTGGAACAAATCTACAAAGAAGAGGGCGAGGCTGGTCGACAAAAATTCAATCAATGGACTCGTTGGGCGACAGTGCCATTGGCGGCTATGCAGACCTTCGGTATGATTTCTTTACTGCGTTCACAAAATATTTTAGGGCAGATAACTGGCTTTGAAACTTTTTCCATAATCATTGTGGCAGTGGCAGGCACGGTCTTCTTAATGTGGCTGGGTGAACTCATAACCGAAAAGAAAATTGGCAATGGAGTATCTCTCATTATTTTCGCCGGAATTGTGGCTGGTTTGCCATCAAGTCTATCAAAAATTTCAGCCACTTTTGATTCATCCCAACTTTTCACCTATCTGTTGTTGGGCGTGGTGATTATTGCGGCTATCGCCGGTGTTGTTATTATGACGGAAGGGCAAAGAAATATTCCAGTATCTTATGCTAAAAGAATCAGAGGCAATAAGATGTACGGCGGCTCTTCAACGCATTTGCCATTGCGCGTGAATCAAGCGGGTGTTATTCCGATTATTTTTGCGATGTCAATTATGCTTTTCCCTGGGATGATTGCCAATTTTTTTGCGAACGCTTCGAATCAAACTGTTGCGCACATCGCTAAAAGTGTGGGTGCGATTTTTCAAAATCAGCTTTTCTATGGCTCAGCGTATTTTATCTTGGTGGTTGCTTTCACTTATTTTTATACGGCAGTTGTTTTTGATCCTAATAAGATTGCCGAGAGCTTGCAAAAACAGGGCGGATATATTCCAGGCATCAGACCGGGTAAAACAACCACGGAATATCTATATAAAATTATTAATCGCATAACTTTGTCGGGCGCATTATTTTTAGGCGCCATTGCCATTTTGCCATTTGTAATCCAGGCCTTTAGCAGCATAAAGTCTATTTCGATTGGCGGAACAGGACTTTTGATTGTTGTTTCGGTGGTTATCGAAACAGTGAAGCAAATTGAAAGTCAATTGGTGATGAGGGATTATGAAGGATTTTAGCTCGCTTAGCGAGAATTTACAATTTTAAATTTTCAATTTACAATGAATTTTCAATGACTAAATTTTAAAATTTAAAAATTGATCATTCCTGCCTGCCGGTAGTCAGGGATTGAAAATTGTGAATTGATAACTGAAAATTTAAGCTTATGAACATAATTATTCTAGGCCAACAGGGTAGCGGCAAAGGGACTCAAGCTGAGATTTTGGCTCAGAAATTTGATTTGATTCATATTGATATGGGCAAGACTTTGCGTGAAGTGGCGAAAGCTGACACGCCACTGGGACGGGAAATCTATGCCATTCAGAATGTGACCAAAACTCTGGTGCCTAGTCGAATTTTGCGCGAAGTGTTGCACTTTAAATTGAATTCAATTCCAAGGGAACAAGGAATTGTTTTTGACGGCGTACCTCGAGCCATAGATCAAGCAGAATATATTGAAGAGGCCCTGTTGGAATTTGGCAGAAAAATTGACGCAGTTTTCTTTATAAACATTTCCGAAGACGAAGCAATCAAAAGAATTTCCAAGCGCTGGGTGTGTAAAGAGTGCAGAGCCGTATTTATTAGGGGAAAGGATGTAAAGAATGAGCAGGACAGGTGTTCCCAGTGCAGTGGCGAACTCACACAAAGAATGGATGACACAGTTTCAGGCATTAAAAAGCGATTGCAAGTTTTTAATCTGGAAACTATGCCAGTCATAAATTACTTTAAGGGGAAAGGACTGCTAGTGGAAATTGCTGGCGAACAAAGCGTGGAAAAAGTTTCAGAAGAAATTGTAAAAATTTTAGATAAAAAATGATTATAATTAAATCACAAAAGGAGATAGATGCTATGCGAGAGGGCGGGAAAATCCTGGCTGATATTATGCAGGAACTTGGAGCTCAGGCTGTGTCTGGGAAAGATACGCTTGCTCTCGATTCGCTAGCCGAAGATCTTATCGCAAAAGCCGGTGGCACACCTATTTTTAAGGGTTATGGCAAAGAATCTGGCAATCCATATCCGGCGACAATTTGCGCTTCCATAAATTCGGAGATTGTGCATGGAATTCCCAGTAAAAATAGAATCCTGAAAGAGGGAGATATACTCAAAATTGATATCGGAATGCGCTACAAGGGGATGGTAACAGATATGGCGCGTACTTTTGCCGTTGGAAAAATTTCTCCTGTTGCACAAAAAATTATGGCCGTTACGCGCGAGTGTTTGAATGTGGGCATTGAAAAAATAAAAGCCGGCCAACCATTGTCTCTCTATTCAATCGCAGTGCAAAAATATGTTGAGGCGCAGGGCTTTTCCGTCGTGCGTGATTTGGTTGGGCATGGCGTGGGAAAAAAATTGCACGAAGATCCGTACATTCCTAACTACAAATCCAATGAAAAAGAAGTTATTTTGCAGGCCGGGATGACCCTGGCTTTGGAGCCGATGATCAATGTGGGAACATACGAAATAAAATTAGAAGCAGATCAATGGACCTATGCGACGGTTGATGGCGAATTAAGCGCGCATTTTGAAGACACTGTGGTTGTAACTGATTCAGGAGTTGAAATTTTAACTAGAAAATAATCCTTAGGTATTTGACAGTTTTTGTTTAAAGAAAAAGGTAGTATTTGGCTAATATAAGCCAATCTAAAGCAAAGCCCCTTGCTTTTTTCTTGTTTTTGTGCTACACTGTTACATTGCGGTCATTGTGACTGCATACACAAGAGCATATGGCTCTTTGAAAATTTTTTAGAAAAAAGGAGAGGCTAACCATGAAAAAGAAAACGGTTGGTGAAGTGCCGGGCAATGTGCTTGGCATGTTGGCTGGTTTGATGTTGAAAATTCAGAATGGCGTAATAACGCCTAGGCAACTGGGGAGATTCTGCAAAAAACAGAATCCTTTCAAACCAGAAGATT
>CAZMNQ010000041.1:0-8413 GCA_964567695.1 uncultured Bdellovibrionales bacterium | reverse complement strand
CTTCTATTGTACCACTTTTTAATGTAAAAATACAGGGGGTTCTTCAGGGGTTTCAGCCTAGTATATTATACTACAGCCAATAAGGCAAAAAGTATCAAAAATTTGTCCAGATTAAAAAACGGCTACAGCAAGCCTCAAAATGGCAGTTTTTAGCTTGCACCGGACAAAATTGTAAATATATGCTAAGATATAGAGTGGTTTCTTAAGTCAATAATTCAAAAAAAGAGGTCTAACATGGAAATCTACACCTATGTTGATGTTCTCCCCGGCTTTCCAAGGGGGTACTACGAACACCGGAGAGACCTCGGCCTGAAAATTAACGAGGTCTGCAAAAAAGGAGAGAAATGTCCTTTTTGTAAAGCCTATTTAGTTTTTGCGAAAAGGGCGAACTAAAACATTACGGGGAGGGAGAAAAATGCTGATGCAATTTAGTGTCAACAAATGGGGTTGGAGAGGGAATCATTGCCCCACATCTGTCCCGCCTTCATGGAGGGCAGAGCAGAAGAAAAGAACCACCGATTCTGTTTGGTGGATAATCCTTTGCCCAGCTATCATGCTCATCGTACGGCCTCGTCTGCAGAATGCCAGAAGGGTGGTTTACATCGCTCTTCAAAATCACAGAGTTCCTGCATAAATTATTATAGAACTCTGCCAAGTCCCCGTGTGCGACGAACATTGTCGCACCGGGGATTTTTTTATTTCTAAAAATTTTTACTAAATCCAGTTAAATTGACAATTAACCCTTTTCTGCGGTACAAAGGAAATGTACTGTTAATCCTGCTTCTTAACAATTAACCAATAGGGAGAATCGCATGCCGAACTTCGATATAAAAACTTGGGTTTTGGGATTGCTGAATATTGACTTGAAGGATATGGGTATTTCCATGTGTGCTAGCTATATCCGCAGAGGATTAGATAGTCATGGAGGAGCCTATGACAAGATTGCTGCCCTGCCTTTTTTTCAAGAACTAAAGAAGCAAGGCAGACTGACGAAATACCTGTTTGAAGCCGCCAATAATGCGGTCGTTGCTTTCCTCGATCAAAAAATTGGCGAAACCACTCCGCTCCGAAAACTTTTGAAAGAAATTTTTCTGGATGCAGGCTCTGAACTAAACAAACGCTTGATAAACGGAGAGTCGCCCCAGAAAATTTTAAGTGAGAATGCAGATAAAATTTTTGCTGAGTCAGAAAAAAATCTTCTGGCTATTTTTCTCATGCTCCCAGAAGAAAAAGCAAAAATTCTCATGAAGGAATTGCTGGCCATCTCGAGCTGCGAAGATCGGACAACTGTAATTCAGCAATTGCGCAATCTTTCGGCAGAAGAAGTGACCAAAATAGCTGGTCTTGACGAAGAGGCAAGGCAACTAATTTACAAACTCTTTGGAAAACAAGGAGATCAAAATAAAAGGCCTGGCCTGCTGACATTAATCAGCACAGATATTAATGAAGGATTAGATCTTATTCACGAAAAACTACAAAAAGCCAAACAACGAAGGAGGGTAAGATAATGATAGCAAAACTGGTCACCATAGCTTCTGACATTGGCGAATTAACTGCAGACAAATTGGAAGAATTCAAAAGGGAAAAATTCCCAAAGATCAAAGACTCCGTTGCAAGCGCTGTCAAATACATTCTGTTGCTTATTTTCGTTTCCATCGCTCTCATCAGTATTGGCATCTACGCAAAAATCGGCTGGTTTATATTCATCGGTGGATTATTGCAAGTAGCTATCTTGGCATTCGCTTATGCTATTGCTGAGTTAATCGGCATTTTATTTTCGATTATAACTTTCGGAAAACACAGCGCTAGTGGCGTAAAGACAGCTATTCGCGGATATACGGTAATAAGATTCATTATAATCATCTTGCTTTTGCTTTTGCCAGCCCGCGCCAACCTGTCCTTATTGCCAGTACTTCTGATGCTGTCTTTCTTTATAGAATTGCTCTACGCCATGAACGCTCCGAGATCAATATTGTGGATCACGATATCATTTTCCGCACTAATTGTTTTGGGCATGTTCTCACCGGGAGGATCAAAACTTTTTGCCAGATGGTTAAATGAAATTGATTCCACTATGGGAGAATCGAGATTGTTTCAAGCTACGCCAGAAGCGTATGCAAGCGGAAATATTGATTATTATGATTCATATGGGAGTCCCAGATATTACCGCTGCTTCGACGATGAAAAGCGTTACATCATCCTTAAGGATGCTGGCTTCTGCCAAAACAATGGCGCCAAGGCACTTCCAATCAGTGAGTCTGATCGAATAGCCATAAAAAAATATGGAGCAAAAATTATTTCCCCGCGGTGTTTGCTTGGTGGCAACTTAACCTCATCATCAGCTACTACCCATAATAAACCTGCGGTGTATGTTCCGCCGCCCGTAAAAAAAGCGGCGCCCGAACAACAAGTTGCGAAGCCGGCGCCGGCGCCTGTGCAAGTTGCACCATCACTAACACAAACGGCGCAAGCATCGCATGCTCCAGTGGTTGATATGTCATCAATCTGCCGTCATTCAAGAAGAATCGTTGATTGGGGAGATGCTTCATCCACTGGCACACCGGTAAATATAGAATGCAGCGGCAACAGCGTCATTCTCCGCGATACAGAATTTGGTACTGTTTTTGATATAACCAAGAACATATGGAATCCTGGAACCGGCGGTGGCCCTTTCTATTTCCATATGGAGCCTTTCTCTCAAGGCGATACATTTGCCAAAGGGAAAATCACAATAGCGAGAGGCACCGTAACAGCTTATCTCAGGGAAGAAGCGCCGGAAGCCACTCCACCACAAACATCTCAAAATGTAAATGCTGGAGGAATATTGGGATTAGGTCCAGTTCATCTACAAAATTTGAACCAATACAAGCGCCCGCCCATGCGAGTAGGCGGCATAATCGAAAATTTAGGCAGGCGATATAATCGCCAATGAAATTACGCACAGTACTCACAGAAAAAAGACTGCCACTCAGCGAAGTGTCAGTCTTTTATAATTTCTAAAAAATAGGAGGCGGAAGAGGAGAGATTCGAACTCTCGGTGAGTTTCCCCACACACGCTTTCCAAGCGTGCGCACTAGGCCACTATGCGACTCTTCCTGATAACTTAAAGCGAGGCATAATGGCCTCGCTTACAATCCTAGCAACTTTTGCTGATTTATTCAACTATTCTTATTCCGACCAGCGCGCCGTCCTTGCCACCGGGAATGCGACCCAAAATAACCACGATTTTATCCCCTGCTGACAAGCGGCCGCCTTCTTTATTGATATTAATCATTTGTTCAATCAATTCTTCCCGATCTTGCTCTTCAAATAAATAGGCGCGCGCCCCCCAGACCATGGCCATCTGATTATATGTTTTCAAATTGTATGTGCCGACGATTATTAGTTGGGTTGGCCTATGATGCGCTATCATTCGAGCTGAAAAGCCGGTTTCACTAAAAAGCACAATTGCTTTGGCTCTGGAACTTTTTGCCATCTCGTGCGCGCTGTTGATAATCGAAGCATAATCATTAAAAATATTTTCATCCAGATAACCCGGATTAATATCATCAAAAGGAGAATCCTCGGTGTCTTTAATAATTTTCGTCATCGTTTCCACCGCTTCAATTGGATATTTTCCGCTAGCGCTTTCTCCGGAAAGCATTACGGCATCCGTGTGATCAATGACGGCATTGGAAACATCGGAAACTTCCGCGCGGGTTGGAATCGGATTGTTAATCATCGAATCCAACATTTGCGTTGCCACAATCACGGTCTTGGCAGCGCGCAAACATTTAGCAATAATTTCTTTTTGGTATAAAATAACTTTGCTTTCTTCCAATTCAATTCCCAAATCGCCGCGCGCCACCATAATTACATCCACCGCACCAATTATTTCATCGATATTATTGATAGCTTCTTTTCTTTCAATCTTCGCCACAATTTGCGGTAAATCCGCATCCCGTCCCAAAATTGTTTTTATATTTTCGCGCGTTTCCAAAATTTCTTGCGCGTTGCTGACAAAAGATAAGGCCATGAAATCAACTTCATTTTTCAAAGCAAACTCCAAATCTTTTTTATCTTTCTCAGTTACCGCCCCGAAATGCAATTCGCTATCAGGCAAATTTACACCCTTATGATTTTTTATTATTCCCCCATTAACAACTTTCGCCGTCAAAAATTCCTTTTCCTTACCAACAACCTCCAATCTTATTATGCCATCTTCAATTAAAATTTTATTACCAACGGCAATGTCATTAATAATATCAGGATAATCAAGAAAAATTATTTTGGAAATTTGATCATTTGAATTTGTTTGGAAATTGGAAATTGGAAATTGGAAATTTGGGAATACCACAGAATCGGAAACCCTTATAATTTCACTTTTTTTTATTTCTAAATCCTTATCCACTGAAATCCGTATGCGTGGTCCTTGCAGATCAGCCAAAAGACCAATGGGTCTTTTTGTTTCTCGGCTCAATTCCCTCGCCTGATTGATAATGACCTGATGTGATTCATGCGTGCCATGGGAAAAATTAAGCCGGAACACATTAGTTCCCGCGTCGACAATTTTTTTCATAACTTCCTTGCTGTCCGAAGCCGGACCGATTGTCGCAATGATTCTTGTTTTTTTCATATATATTTATTTTAGACTCCTTAAAAACATTTTAACATTATTACATAATAAAATAAAACAGACAACCTTGGATGTCATCTGTTTTATATGATTTGAGTGAAGTTTATTTGATCAAAGAAAATCCTCCAATCATAGGTAAGACTTTCATTTCTCCCTTAGCTGCATTGATAATTCCCATAATAGCAATTACTAAAAGCGCTAGTGACCCAAGTGGCAAGATTATAAACCAGCCCAGAATTGGAATCATAGTCCCGACAATATTAACTGCAACAGCCGCCAACAACAAATTTAATTGCTGATTGGCATGAAATTTCGCATAAGCGCTATTTTTTGCTTCAGATAGCAATGGCACAAAAAACAAGATTGGAAGGATATAACCAACAATGGACATAGCCTTGTTTGCCTCTACATCCTTATTTTCCAGTTTTTGTTCAACATTTTTTGTTCTTCCATATTACACCTGCCTCTCTAGTTCAAATATTTAATTTCCTTATTATAAGTGTACCACATATCTCTTTTTTGCGCATATCTAATACAACCGGAATTAAGGCTTATTCCAAGCCCTGTTCCGCAATTTCCCACAAAATTTCTGCCGGAATCGGATTATGTTCCGGACTGACTCCCGGATATCTCCAAGCACTAATGATTTTTATTCGATCGGGATATAAAAGTTTTTGTATATTTTGGAATTTATTTGAAATTTGATTTTTGGATTTTGGATTTCCCGCCCTGCGGGTTTGATACATCGCCCAAGTTTCTGTCTTCCAACTCGCCTTGCCTTTCGCATCCAATTTCAGCGAAACTGGCTGCATTACCGCAACCGTATTTTTCACAATGCCTTCCTCTTTTCTTTTCGGTCTTTTGATAATCCCCAAAACTTTTTGTTCACTCAGTCCATAAAACTTCATTTTCTCAATCGAATGAAGCGTCCACTGATATCGTTCGTTGTTTTTGGGTAATTTAAATTGCATAAAATTATTTCTTTTCGTCCTTCCAAATTTTCTTAAACACTTCCCGCATATTGTGCGCCAGCACGGCGTCGTGAATTTCCACCAGATAAAATGGTTTTTGGCGCGTAACAATCATGACTAGATAATCCCCCATGATCCAAGTTGTTCCGCTAAAATCAAGCTGCTCACTCAAAAAATGAATGTGGCGATTTTTACTGAAACGATTTTTTACCTGCTCTTCAATTTTTGACCGATTGCTGAGTAATTTTACAAATACATCAGTATAATTTTTCCAAACCCAATCAAGCCAGTCTTGATAATTTTCTACAAAAGTATGATCCTGAAATCCCCAAAATGTCTTGTCGCTGGTTTGCAAGTTTTCTTGCCATTTGTCCATTTGCTTATACAAAAATTCCTCCAAATCTCCTTCTTGAACAAATCTAATTTTCGGAACAGAGTATGTTTTGCTCTGCGGCATTTTTTCCAATTCCTCTGCCAGCTTCACAGCAATTTTCTTTTTTTCCTTTAAACCTTCTTGCTCCTTGTAAAATAAATTTTCAACATCCTCAGCTGGGGCGGGTGAAAAATATAATATTTTAGTTGTGATATCTTCTCTGACTAATTTTCTTTCCTTGAGCTGACTTAAAACCGCATAAACTGTCGAGCGGTTGATGCCTGTAATCTTTGCCAGCCTGGCCGGGGTTGTTTTGCCCTGCGCGAAAAGCATGAGATATATTTCAATTTCCTTATTGGAAAGTCCTAATTTTTGCAATAATTCTTCTACCATACACTTCTATTCTAGCATTTTGTCAAAGATTTGTCAACAGTTTTATTTGGCTTATTTAAAACAATATGTGACTACTTTTATTACTATTTGTTTGTATATTATTGACTATTTACCCAAAACGCGCTATACTGCTTAGTCATGATGAATTCAGTAAAAAATTCGTGACGCCAGTTCTTTAAAACCTGCACATATCGCCCATTATCTGACAACACCTTACAAAAAGGAGCATCACCATGAAGATCCTAATAGTTAACATCGACCAATTGCAAAATGATTATCTATTAACAGCTTTGTCAAAACACAAAGTAACTGTCACATATGGATGGAAGCATGGTCTAGAAGCCCTTAGCGCTGATGAATGGGATATGTTTATTACAAATACATTTTCTATTGTTGAAACTGATTCATCAGGTTGCATAAAAAAGTATGCGTCAGGACTTGGATTAGAAGCCATCAAGGCGGGCATTCCCAGGGTTATAGTCATTAATAACCATCCGGGCGACACTACTCATCACTCTCAATCAATTTATTGGTCTAACAACCATACCCTAGGTCAGCTGTTTCAAGAATTGAGAATTGAGAATTGAGTAAGTAGACCGAGCGTCGGCGAGAAGGAAACATCCTTCTCGCCTCTCTAATTAAGTTCGTCATCATGATGGATTTATAGGAGAAGAGTTTTTTTAAAAATATCACTATGGGAGGACACTATGAAAATAAAAGGTGAAATTTTCGGAGAATATTTGGATTATTATAAGGGAACAATCACAGACTACTTAATGAAATTTTATTTTTTATGGTTTTTATCCATAATGATAGGCGTTCCTTCAATGATCATATTAGCCTATCCCCTAAGAAACTCTCCATTTCATTCTTTCTTTGAAGTTTTCTACAAAATCTTCGACTATGCAGGCGGAAACATATTCGGCATATGGTGGATTTTCCTAGTCCTTATTTTTCCTCTCGCCTGGTTCACAGCCGAGGACAGTCTAGCGAGAAAATTTTTGAAGAATAATCTTGAATACAAAAATATTGTAACAACCTCTGAGCTTAGTCAATATGTTTATAACACCATCTTTCATCAACACTAGCAAAACAAAGGAGGAGATCGCCACACGCAATCACAAAGGACGGGTATTCATCGTGAACCTGTCCTTTTTTATTTTTTCAACAATTTTTTATTCTGCGGCGACTTCAGATAATTTTCTTTTTTGATGACTTTGCTGCCGGATGCCACTTCCAAATTTTTTCGAGCATCGCCGGCGATTTTGCCGCCTTTTTGGGCAGCCAATTTATTTTCTGAAAAGCCGATGGCATTTTTGCTGGTGGCAATCCTGGTTGTGGAAGCTTCGCCCAACATAGAAAAAATCAATTCCAAGTCGTCCATGTGATCGCGCAGATTTTCTCTCTTAAGTCCCTTGTGCTCTTTATATTGGCTCGGCGTCATATCAAAAGTCGCTTTGGATATTTCCGCCGTCAAAATTGCAAATTCGCTATTTTCCTTGATGTCCCTGTTTTTCCATTCATCCGTCAATTCCTCGCGAATGGCGATGCCGCGCATTCTTTTTTCAATCCACGCTTCCGAATAGCCTTTTAGTTTATACAATTCTCGTGTTCGCTTAGTTGCCAATTCAGGATCTTCAATTTCTTTTATTCTGTCATAACCAACCATGGCTAACCATTTCTTAAGCGGTTCAACATTTGGTGAAGGAATTGATTGAATTATACGTAACATTGTTTCCGTATTGGCACAATCAGTTTCGCGTAATTTTCCATCCGGAGATTCCATTTTCAACTGTCCGATTTTATCGGACACTTCAATATAACCCTCACTTATTAACTTTGTTTTAAGATCGCTCCAATATTTTCTTGCTCTTTCTGTGCCCGTCAAAATCCCCACTACATCCACAACCGAAAACCACCACTCATTATGATGAATAATTTTACGCACCTCTTTCCCTTGAAAAATCGCCAGTCCCCTGTTTGTTTTTTCCATATTTTATTTTTGTTAATGTTTATAGTGATATATTAACACTAGCACAATATCTTGTCAATTACTACAAA
>CAZMNQ010000040.1:5715-8525 GCA_964567695.1 uncultured Bdellovibrionales bacterium | reverse complement strand
CAGATGTTTGGAACTTCCACACCCCCATCATCATATCAATGGCAGCCGACATCTAACCCACCGTGGGGCGATTCTAGAAACATTTAGATTGCCAAGAAAAAGGCCGCAGCCCCTAGCAAGGATTGCGGCCTCCTTTTATTTATAAAGACAAGTTTATTTTAATAATAATTAAACCACGCGCACTTCAAAGCCGCTGGGAAGCGGGGAGTGTGGTTCTTTGATGGCGGGATTTATTTTCATTAGCGCGGCTAATTTATGAGTTGATCCGCTGGCGATTTCCAAGAGACTTTTGTTGGGAATTCTTAACTTTTGTTTGATTTGCAATTGGCTATTTTTGAGCCTATTGCATTTCATTAATTCTTCCGGCGTTAATTTTCTGCCGAGGATGCTGAGTCTGGAACATATTCTGCTTAAGTTTTCATTCGGTCGGACAGTATAAATCAACTCTTTATCGATACGAATCTTTTTTCTGGAAACAGGACGCTCATTGCTTATCGTATCCAGACCATTTTCTTCCATCACTTTCCAAACCGCATTGAACTTGGCCGGATAGTTGAGATTTTCTGAAAGTCCATCGACATTAGCAGCTTCCTTAAAAATCAGACTGCGGTGGTGTGAATCCTTAATGGGTATTTTTATTTTTTGTCCCCTTGTTAGCTCATCACTGCTTATGTGATTGTGCCGTTTTAATTCCCCAATAGAAATATCAAAATCTTTAAGCAAATTCTTCACTTTATAGTGGTCACTTTCAACTGAATGAGTATAGAAGTGGGCGTCTTTTATTTCTTCTCTCTTTTTGTTGACTGTGTCGGAGATGAAGGCTAAAAAATGCGGATAAGTTCTTTCACTCTTTTTTGAATTGGCAAAATATTTCCAAATAAATCTGCCATTGTAACCGCTGAGAGCGATGTTCCAATCACCGCAATTGTCATAGAGATAGCGCAGGTTTTTGGCGCACGCCTCAGCGCTTTTCACCGGGTCAAGACGTTCATCAACAATTTTGTTCATTCGAAGTGAATATGCATCCGCCGTGTCATAAGTGAATTGATAGGGTCCTTTGGCGCTTGTTGATGTAGCATTAAGATCAAAATGAGACTCAGGAATGGCGAGATAGGCGAATTTTTCCGGCACGCCGGCTTTTCTGAAACATTCTAAGATTTCCATAATCCAAGGTTGCATTTCTTTGCGCGCCGTGGTCAATCCCAGATGATATATTTCTCCCTTGCTATAATTTTTTAGCCAGCCAGCTTCCAGATTAGAAGTCAATTCAGTATCAAAAAAAGTTTTTTCATTCCTCAAAAGAAGCTCCTCAGCCAAGGTTTTTCTCTCCGGGCTGACTTTTGATTTCGCTTCGGCTTCCTCTGTCACAGATTCTCTCGTCCCACTTTTTATCAGATTATTTTTTATTTTATTGATTTTTATTTTATTCAGCGCGCTATTGATCGCGTCTTCATCGGATTGTACGATTTCAAGTTGCTCCAGTGTCGGCTGATAGGTATCTTCGGGTTTTAGCATATCTGAAATTTTTTCTACTGCTGTCGCTAACGTCTCGTAATTTGGTTTTGTGGCAAAGGTTGCGGCTGTGCCGGCTACTGTTAGCGCTAGGCCTTTTAAAAATTTTCGGCGATCTGGATTGTCTGGTCCCTCCGTGTTGCGGGGAATTATTTTTTGATTTTCTAAAATACCAATTCTTTCGGTATGAGGAGTTTTATAGATACGCAGTTTATTATCGACTGACTTAGGCGCATCTTTTCTTATGGGCATATTGGCAAAAAATGATTCTTTCATAAATTAAGTTGATTTTGTTAGGTGCATTTTTATTTTATCTTAGTTTTAGGATTATCACCAGTTATATTTGAAAAAAACAGCCATAAGTGGTATTATGAATGAGTAATAAAATGACTGTAGAGAAGAAAATAAATGATATATAATGTAAAAACAGAAAAATTTGAAGGTCCGATGGATTTGCTTTTAGAGTTGATTGAAAAAGAAAAACTGAGCATCACGGAGCTGAGCTTGGCACATGTGACGGATCAATATCTGGAATATATCAAGAGCAATGAAGAAATCCAACTGGGAAATTTGGCGGAATTTTTGTCAGTGGCCGCTAAATTGATTTTAATTAAATCGCAAACGCTTTTGCCATTACTTGAATTCACAGAAGAAGAGGAGGAAGAAATTAAGGATCTGGCCAAACAACTGGAAGAATACAAAAAATTCAAAGAAGCTTCAATCGTGTTGGGAAAAATAGCCGAGGGGGGCAAGATCAGTTATTCCCGAAATGGCTTTGTGGGTGTGCAAGCTCTTTTCTATCCGCCGGAAGATATTAATGTTTATGATTTTCGCAAATATTTCCAATTTGTTTTGCAGGAAATTCCGATTATTGAAAAGCTGGAAGAAGAAATTGTGCGTGAGGTGGTGACATTGGAAGAAAAAATTGATGATTTGCAAAACACTTTGCGCCAAAGAGTGGAAACCTCTTTTTCAGAATTGACAGCCAGCGCGACGGACAAGATTGATGTCATCCTTTCTTTTTTGGCGATGCTGGAAATGGTGAAGCAGAGAATTATTGATGTTGAGCAAGGCGAATTGTTTGAGGAAATAAAATTAAGTATTAAGTCAACCGTAATAAAATAATTATTAATTTTAAATTTACAATTTTAAATCAATTTTAAAGTACTAAATTTTAAAATTTTATCATTTTCCTGCCTGCCGGCAGGCAGGGATTTCATTTTAAATTTCAAATTTAAACTTTAAAATTTTCATAGTATGGAACAAGAAAAACTAAAGTCAGCGATTGAAAGTATTTT
>CAZMNQ010000040.1:2685-5615 GCA_964567695.1 uncultured Bdellovibrionales bacterium | reverse complement strand
AAAATTTTCATAGTATGGAACAAGAAAAACTAAAGTCAGCGATTGAAAGTATTTTATTTATCAGCGGTGAGCCGGTGAGCATGGCTAAGATTGCCAAAGTCACTGAAGTATCGATTCCGGAGGTTGAAAATGCCATGATGGTTTTGCAAAATGAATATGCCGGCAGCCAACGCGGTATCGTTATTTTGAAAAAAGAGCAGGAAGTCCAAATGGCGACTGATCCGGATCAGGCTTCCATCGTGGATCGGCTGGTGAAAAGCGAGATTCAGGAAAATTTGAGCAAAGCTGGTTTGGAAGTGCTGTCGATCATTGCCTATCGCGGACCAATTACGCGCGTTGAGGTGGAGGCTATTCGCGGAGTTAATTGCAGCTATACCGTGCGATCATTGATGATGCGTGGTCTTTTGGAGAGAATTGAGAGTCCAAGCGATAATCGGGGCTATTTATATAAGATTTCCTTTGATTTTTTGAAGAAATTGGGGATTGATAGCATCGAAAAACTGCCGGACTATGAAACTCTGTCAAAGGATGGTAGAATTGAGAATATAATAAGTTAAAATTTCAAAATCCAAAGGACAAATTTCAAATAAATTCCAAAATCTAAAACAATCCTCGTTTTAATATTATCTTAGATTGGTGCAGTTGAAATTATAATTACATTTTTTATGTTAAATCTTATCGTTACATTTTTAATATTACCCTTTGCGCCGTTGTGGTTTTATGGAGATATTTCGAGTAATATCAATAATAATAATGCCAGTGCGGCGATTTCGTCCGATGCTTCTTGCCAATCTGGACAAGCGGAGGATTGCAGTTTGCCACAGGGAAGCAGTGAAATAAAAAAAACTGAAAAATATAGTCTTTTTCCAGTTGATGCAGCTATGGCTTCGGGGCTTGTTCCAATACGCAAGGCTGATGTGCCTGATCTCAAGCTTTGGGCGGGTTCTTCGGTGGCGATTGACGCGGATAGCGGAACAATCATTCATTATAGCGATGGACGAAAAAGAACGCAGATTGCCTCGCTGACAAAAATGATGACGGCTATTTTGGCGATGGAAAATATTAAAGACTTGGATGAGGAGATTACAATAACCAAGGAAGCCTTGAATGTCTATGGCACGGTGGTCGGCTGTCCGACCAGTGTTTTTTGTAATGGCAATCGGATGTATGCCGGTGAAAAAGTCCGCGCTATGGATCTTATGAAGGCGATGCTTATGAACAGCGCTAATGATTCGGCTTCGGCACTCGGCATCTATATGGGTGGCTCGGAGGAAAAATTTGTGGATATGATGAACAAAAAAGCGAAAGAAATGGGGCTTAAAGATACCAATTTTTGCACTGCTTCCGGGCTGGAAATTGATGGCAAGGAAGATCAGTGCTATTCAACGGCCTATGACATTGCTAGAATTTCCGCCTATTCTTTAAAACATGACACCATTTGGGATATTATGAAAATTCCGGAAGGCAAATTTTATTCTTGCGATGGAAAATATGCGCATGAACTTAAAAATACAGATATGTTGCTTACGACTTTACCAAACTGTATCGGCGGCAAAACCGGTTTTACTCCTTTGGCTGGAAAATCATTGATGACTGGCGCGGAAGATCCAACTGGAAAGCATCGGATAATTGCAGTTATCTTAAATGATGAACAGCGTTGGGAAGATATGAAAACATTGGCGAATTGGGTTTTTAATAATTATACCTGGCAATAATATGGTCTTGGCTCAAATACAAAACATTCCATTGGTAGCGAATATTATAAAAATTTTATTAACCGGTTTCATCGCTTTTATTTTGGCTTTTATTTTTACGCCGATATTGACGAATTTTTTATACAAGAAAAAGATCGGCATAAAAATAAAACAAAATTCAGTTGATGGGGAGAAATTGACCTATGTCAGCAAGATGCACGCTGATAAATCCGGCACGCCGACGATGGGTGGAATGCTGATTTGGGTGACAGTTTTGGTTTTAATTCTCGTTTCACATTATGTTTTTCCATATCTAGCAAAGCTGTTTGATATTAATTTTATTGCCCGCTTGGACTTTTTAAGCCGTTCACAAACTTGGTTGCCGCTTTTTGCCTTGATTTCAGCTGGAATTTTGGGACTCTTTGACGACTGGATGAGCGTGCGAGGCATTGGCAAAAACAAAGGCGGCGGCATGCGTTTTGCCATGCGCTTTGGCTGGTTGATTTTGATTGCTATGATTGGTGCTTGGTGGTTTTATTTTAAATTGAATTGGAACATTATCCATATTCCAGCGGTGGGAAATTTTGAAATCGGACTTTGGTATATTCCGCTTTTCATTTTCGTGATTTTGTTTGCCGCGATTTCATCCAATGAAACGGATGGCCTGGATGGCCTCAATGGTGGCGTCATGATGATTGCCTTTGCTTCATTTGCACTGATTTCTTTCTTTCATAACAAGATGGACATCGCGGCCTTTTGCGCAGCGATTGCTGGTGCCTCGTTGGCTTTCTTGTGGTTTAATATTTATCCCGCCCGATTCTTCATGGGTGACACTGGAGCAATAGCCCTGGGAACAACACTGGGTGTGGTGGCCATGATGACCAATTCAGCCATCGCTTTGTTCATCATTGTTTTTATCTATGTCATTGAATCAGGTTCGGTTTGCATCCAACTGACTTCAAAAAAACTTTTCAAGCACAAAGTCTTTTTGGCCGCGCCCATCCATCATCATTTCGAAGCTCTGGGTTGGCCGGAAACCAAAGTCACGATGCGCGCCTGGATTTTTTCGATGGTGATGGCGATGATTGGCGTGATTGTGGCGGTGTTGGGAATGGGAAGGGGCAATTTTTGAGTTTTAATTTAATTTTTTTAGTAATTTTTAAGTATGGATATTAAAAGAATACAAGAGGCGGATTTGGAAAATAAAAAGGTTTTGTTGCGGGTGGATTTTAATGT
>CAZMNQ010000040.1:0-2585 GCA_964567695.1 uncultured Bdellovibrionales bacterium | reverse complement strand
TACAAGAGGCGGATTTGGAAAATAAAAAGGTTTTGTTGCGGGTGGATTTTAATGTTTCTCTTGAAAATGGTCACGCAAAAGAAACATTCAAAATTGAGGCAGCAAAAGAATCCTTAAAATATCTGCTAAACAAAAAAGCAAAAGTAGCTCTTATGTCATACTTCGGTCGTCCTGACGGAAAGGTTGATCCTAAATTTTCAATGGAACAGCTTGTGATGGATGCCGAGAATATTTTAGGGGTGAATATCAATTTTATCTCAGATTGTATTGGGGATAAAGTTAAAATGGGATTAGATGAATTAAAGGAAGGAGAAATTTTAATGCTTGAAAATGTCAGGTTTTATCCGGGAGAGGATGTTAATGATGACAAATTGGCTAAGGAAATGGCAGAACCATTTGAGGTCTTTGTTAATGATGCATTCAGTCAATCCCATCGAAATCAATCTTCTATAACAGGCATAACAAAATATTTGCCAAGTTGCGCCGGTTTCCGTTTGTTGGAAGAGATACATGAGATGAACCTAATCAAAGACCATCCGATTCATCCCGCGGTGGCCATCATTGGCGGCGCCAAGATTGAAACCAAATTACCGGTCATCAAATTTTTTGAAAAAAAGTATGAGCATATTTTGGTGGGCGGAAAAATTGCCAATGAAGCACTGGATCAAAAAATTGAATTTTCTGACAAAGTGGTTTTGCCGATTGATTTTGTGGATGACCGCTTAGACATTGGACCTAAAACTGTGGAGAAATTCAAAGAGATTATTGCTGGAGCAAAAACGATTGCTTGGAACGGACCGACTGGCAAATTTGAAGATGAAAGATACGCCAAGAGTTCCAATGAAATTTTGGACGCAGTCATTGCCAGTGGTGCCTTTGTTTTGGTGGGTGGGGGAGAAACGCTGGAAATTTTGGAAAAAAATAATGCGATAGGAGAAATCTCTTTTGTTTCAACCGGTGGCGGAGCCATGCTGGATTATTTGTCCAACAGCCCGATGCCCGGAATTGAGATTTTGCAAAATTAACTTAAATTAGCTGATTGTTGCAAAAAAGCCTTCAAACTGGTAATATTTCTATATGGATAAAAACTTGGAAAATCAAATAGACGAGATTTTGAATCGCGGGACAATCGTTGAAATTTTGCCGACTAAGGATGAATTTCGCAAGAAATTATTAAGCGGTGAAAAGTTGCGGTTTTATATGGGATTTGATCCAACCGCCAAATCGTTGCATCTTGGACATTCACAAGGATTGATGATTTTAGAGGATTTTAGAAAATTGGGGCACGAAGTGATATTTCTTATTGGTGATTTCACGGGAATGATTGGTGATCCAAGTGATAAATCATCCGCTCGTATCAAGCAAACACCGGAGCAAGTCCGTGAAAATTTTGCACTATGGAAAGACCAAGTGAAAAATATTGCTGATTTTGATGACAATAATAATCCATTTCAGATTAAATATAATTCTGAATGGTTAGGAAAATTAAATTTTGCCGAAGTATTGGAGTTGGCTAGTAATTTTACAGTTCAACAGATGTTGGAGCGAGATATGTTTGCAAAAAGAATTAAAGAGGAAAAACCGATCTACATACATGAATTTATGTATCCCTTGATGCAAGGCTATGACAGTGTAGCGATGGATGTGGATGTTGAGCTTTGTGGCACGGATCAGATATTTAATGCGTTGGCCGGAAGAACGCTGATGCAAAAAATAAAAAACAAAGATAAGATTGTTATTTCTGTTAAGCTGATTGCTGATGAAAAAACCGGCATGCTGATGTCAAAATCAAATAATACCGGAGTTTTCTTGGATTTGGGAGTAAATGACTTGTTTGGCGCGATTATGTCGCAACCGGATGGCATGCTTCGGCCGTTGTTTCTTGGATGCACTCGGATTTCTTTGGATGAAATTGAAAGGTTGATGAAATTGGAAAACCCGCGCGATGCAAAACTGGAATTGGCGACAGAAATTGTTAAAATTTATCATGGCAAAGATGAAGCAGAAAAAGCCAAGGAATATTTTGTAAAAACAATTTCCAATAAAGAAATTCCGGATGATGTGCAAATTTTTCCAAGTTCAGCGCCTCAGATTTCAATTCTTGATTACATGGTGGAATCTGGATTGGCCACAAGTAAATCTGATGCTCGTCGAAAGATTGAGCAGGGAGGAGTTTCCTTGAATGGAGAGCGAGTTGCTTCTGCTGAATTGATGTTAGATTCTGAAAGTTTTATGGGAAGCATAATTAAAGTTGGAAAAATTAATTTTAGAAAAATAACATTTTAATTAAGGCTGGAACAAAAAATTCTTAGCATATTACATTATGAAATTTTTATCTGATTGGTTCAAAAAAATATTTTCCATTGAAAAATCATCCGAAGAAGAAATTGAAAAGTCGGCAAGTAATTTGAAAAATGTGGTAGTGGGAAAAATTTTAGAAATTGAAAAACATCCTAATGCTGACAGATTGCAAGTGGTTATGGTAGAAACCAGGTATGCCTCGTCTGTACAAAAATTGCAAATTGTCTGCGGTGCACCAAACATCAAGGTTGGCGATAATGTGCCGGTGGCAATGGTGGGTGCAA
>CAZMNQ010000039.1:0-8830 GCA_964567695.1 uncultured Bdellovibrionales bacterium | reverse complement strand
AATTGGTTTACATCCACATATCTTCAACCAAGTTGAAGAATTTCCAATTTCCCTGTCTACCGGACAGGCAGGCAATTTCCAATTTCCAAACAATTTTCAAATTCCAAATGACAAAATTTCAAAAATCTTTGATGAACTGAAAAATTTAGCAGAAAATAGAAAAGTTGTGGCGATTGGTGAAATTGGTTTGGATTATTTCAGTCATACTGAAAATTCTATAACATCAGAACAGAAAGAAAATCAGAAAAAAGGCTTTGTGGCACAACTTGAGTTGGCGAAAGAATTTAATCTACCAGTGATTATTCATTGTCGGGATGCTTATGAAGATTGTTATGAAATAGTTATGCGATACGCGATATGCGATACGCGGTTCGTGTTTCATTGCTACGGAGGAAATCTGGAATTTACAAAAAAGCTATTACAGCATGACAATATCTTCTTTTCATTCACCGGCAATATAACCTATGCCAAGGCTGGATCGGAGATTATTGAAGTGATAAAGATCATTCCCATAGATAAAATTATGCTGGAAACTGATTGTCCCTATCTCACCCCAGTGCCGTATCGGGGCAAGAGGAATGAACCGGCCTTCGTTATGTATGTAAACGAAAAAATTGCTGAAATAAAGCAAATTTCGGCTAAAGAAGTGGACAGGATAACCACACAAACTGCGGAAAGATTTTTTGAGATTTGTAATAATTTTGAGAGGTGATACTTGTAAAATATTGCTATCGCAAATTTTTACAGGCTTAGATAGCGGGGTTTTTGACAAAAAATTTTACTGGACCTGTCCCGTGATTTCGAAGAAATTTTACGGGAATTGACTTTTTTGTGATTTTGAGCGACAATTAATATCAGGTTTGTTCCTAAATAATTTTTCAAGCGAAACTTTTTAATTTTGGGTTCGACGCAGTTAAAAATTTAGAAGAATACCTTAGTATCTGAGAAATTTTTAACCAGTCGCAGTCAAAATTTGGAAGTTTTTAGCGAAAAGATTCTTTAGGAACAAGCCTATTGTTATCCCTCAGATTTAGGGCGTTAAAAGCAAAATAATGGAAGGTGAAAATAACCAAAATAAAAGTTATTGGTGGGGAAATGGCCTGCGCCTTTTTTTTAAATTAAGCGCATGGATTGCTGGTCCGATTTTGTCGGCAGTTTTTGTCGGCAGATGGTTAGATGGAAAATATGAAACCGAGCCGTGGCTGTTTCTGCTGTCGATTGGAATTGCTTTTGCAGTTTCAATCTATGGAATGATTAAGGATGCTCTAGCGGAATTAAAAAGAATTGACACTGAAGAAAAGAAAAAGTAGATTTGTTTCAAAATAAACTATGTCAGAAAATTTAGCACAAACGAATAGTCCGGAAACAGCGAATGCGGAAATCTCGCATGAGGCGACACTTTTCGCTGAGCCGATTTTTCATATTGGAAACTTTACAGTCACCAATGCCTTAATTAACAGTTGGGCGACGGTTATTATCTTGGTGATATTATTTGTTTTAATCGGAAAAAAAATAAAGAGCGTGCCTAAGGGATTGCAAAACATCTTCGAAATTCTGATGGAAGAGGCGTTGAAATTGGCTGACAGCGTGACGGGCAATCGGAAAAAAACGGAAAAATTCTTACCGATCGCTTTGACACTGTTTCTTTTTATTCTCATAAATAATTGGCTGGGACTTCTGCCGGGGGTTGGGACGATTGGTTTTGTGGAAGGCGAGGGGGCGCGCAAGGTTTTCGTGCCGCTTTTTCGCGGAGCGACAGCTGACCTTAATTTAACATTGGCACTTTCGCTTTTTGCCGTGGCGGCGTCGCATATTATGGGCGTGGTTATGATTGGCATCGGCAATCATTTGAATAAGTTTTTGAATGTCAAAGCCTTTCTGGAAATACCGAAAAAAATCAAGAAAGATATTTCTGTTATCTTAGTAAATCCAATTAAGGCATTTGTGGGGCTGATTGAAATAATTGGAGAAATTGCCAAAGTAGCTTCGCTTTCTTTTAGGTTGTTTGGAAATATTTTTGCCGGTGAAGTGCTAATGGCTTCGATGATGGCAATTTTTGCTTTCATTCTGCCGTTGCCGTTTATATTTATGGAAATTGTAGTTGGGATTATTCAAGCATTGATTTTTGCGATGTTGACACTGGTATTTATGACAATTGCGACTACGAGTGAAGAGCACTAATCGGAATTTTAAGTTTTAAATTTTAAGTTTTAAATCAATTTACAAATCTATAAATATTTAAAAATTTATTCATTTGGACTTCATTTATAATTTAAAATTTAGACTTTAAAATTAAAGTCATTAATTAATTTAAGTTTATGCTGGTATTGTTAGTGCTCCCCAAAGAGAGACCTGCCTGCCGGCAGGCAGGGAAAGCACTTATAATATAAGCACAAAAAATTATGGAATCAGTGATGTTAGCGAAAGCCTTGGCAATCGGCCTCGGCTCAATTGGACCCGGTTTTGCGATCGGTATGATTGGATCAAAAGCGATGGAATCAATCGGGAGAAATCCTGAGGCAACCGGAAAAATTCTAGTGCCGATGCTTCTAGCGGCTGCGTTTGCAGAAGCTATCGCAATCTACGCACTTGTTATTGCTTTTTCAATAAAGTAATTTCACAAGACTCTTCAGCAATGGAGGGTCTGAATGAGACTATTTAAAAAATAACCAAACATCAAGAAACAAGGAACAAACACCTGCCTGCCGGCAGGCAGGAATCACAAATTAAAAATATTCAATAAACAAAAAGTTTGGAATTTGGTTGTTGGAAATTATTTGGTGATTGCCTGCCTGTCCGGTAGGCAGGTATCTTGCATCTTGATTATTATAGTATTATGGATGAATTAGTAAAAACATTTCACATTGAGGCGGGCATGATAATTGCGCAGTTGGTTAATTTCGTTATTGTTTTCGTGGTGCTGTATAAATTTGCTTACGGGCCAATTTTGAAGCTTTTGAACGAAAGAACAAAGAAGATTGAAAAAGGATTAGCAGATGCTGAAGCTTCACATAAAAAATTGTCTGAAATCTCTGAGAAGGAAGCGGCGGTGTTGGTTGAAGCTAGAAAACAGGCGCAAGAAATAATCAAAAAAGCAGAAGAAACAGCAGTAACTCAATCGGAGAACATTGTGGTTTCGGCCAAGAGTCAAACTGACAAAATGCTGGAGGATGCCAAAAAACAAATTGAACAAGAAAAAGAAAAGATTTTAGCGGAAGTCAAATCAGAAGTGGCTGATTTAGTGGTGATGGCAACAGAAAAAATTATTCATGAAAAATTAGATAGCAATAAGGATCAGGAGTTAATCAGCAAAAGTATAGCGTAGACGGTACATAAAGCTCGGCTTTTCGAGTGTGAGAAATGAGTGTGCCTAAAGCCAAGCTTTTCGAAACCCTCTGCGCAAAAGCTCAGCTTTAAGGGAGTAAAAGATATGAAAATAACAACGACACAATATGCCAAGTCTCTATATGAGGCTACCAAAGAAAAATCACAACTGGAAATTGATTCTGTTGTGGCTAATTTTTTTAAGCTTTTGCAAAAAAATGGGCAGATGAAATTGGCGAAAAAAACCATTGAAAAGTTTTTAGATATTTATAATAAAGATCAGGGCATCGTAGAGGCTGAGATAACGAGCAGAGAAGTGTTAAGTAACGAGTTACTTAACAAAATAAAAACTTATATAATCAACAAATATAGCGCGAAGGAAGTAGGAATAAAAAATATTATTGATGAAAAAATAAAAGGCGGAATCATTTTGCAGGTAGGAGATGAAATGATGGACGCAAGTGTTAGGAAGCAGCTAATAGAATTAAAGAAAAATCTAGTAGCCTGAAAATTTCAAATATCAAAATTAAAATTTCAAATCAATTTCAAAATTAAAAAATTAAAAATTTAGGCTTTGGATTTGATTTGAAATTTGGATTTTGAAATTTAGATTTAATGAGAAGCGATTAGATAGTGATTAAAAATAATTCACAATAAATTAAATATAATTTTATGAACAATAAAGACTATATCGTAGATCAGCTAAAGAAACAATTAGAAAATTTTGAGGCGACCACGCAGACTGAAAAAGTCGGAACGGTGGTTGAGGTTGGAGACGGCGTGGCCAAGATCTCCGGATTGTCAGACGCGATGGCTTCGGAAATGCTAGAATTAATGGTGCAGACCAATACGGACGGAACACAGACTAAGACGGAAAGAGTGTTTGGAGTGGCTTTGAACTTGGAAGAAGGCGCGGTCGGCGCAATGATTTTGGGCGATTATGCCGGCATCAAAGAAGGCGACACGGTGAAATCAACCGGAAAAATCTTGTCAGTGCCGGTGGGCGATATGATGATTGGACGAGTGGTTAATCCGCTGGGCGTGGCGATTGATGGCAAAGGTGAAATAAAATCAGAAACATATTATCCGGTGGAAAAAATTGCGCCTGGCGTAATTACCAGAAAATCAGTGAGTGTGCCAGTGCAAACAGGTATCAAAGCGATTGACGCCGTGATTCCGGTTGGTCGCGGACAACGAGAACTTATTATTGGCGACAGGCAGACCGGAAAGACAGCGGTGGCGATTGATGTAATTATTAATCAGAAAGGTCAGGACTTGATTTGTATTTATGTAGCCATTGGGCAAAAGGAATCCAAAATTGCCAGAATTGTAGCTGAACTGGAAAAGCGCGGAGCAATGGAACACACCATTATGGTGGTGGCCGGTGCTTCCGATCCAGCGGCTTTGTCATTTATTTCTCCCTACGCCGGTTGCGCGATGGGTGAATATTTTCTAGACAAGGGTAAAGATGTTTTGATTATTTATGATGATTTATCCAAGCACGCTTGGAGCTATCGCCAAATTTCTTTGATTTTGCGAAGACCACCGGGACGCGAAGCCTATCCCGGAGACATTTTCTATTTGCATTCCCGACTCTTGGAAAGATCAGCGCGCTTGAATGAAGATTTTGGCGGCGGATCAATCACGGCTTTGCCAATTATTGAAACCCAAGCCGGCGATGTGTCCGCCTACATTCCAACCAATGTAATTTCCATTACGGATGGACAGATTTATTTGGAAACTGATTTATTTTACAAAGGAATTCGTCCAGCTTTGAATGTTGGCTTGTCAGTTTCACGCGTAGGAAGCGCTGCACAAACTAAAGCTATGAAAAAGGTGGCTGGAAAATTGCGTTTGGATTTGGCGCAATTCCGAGAATTGGAAGCCTTCGCGCAATTTGGATCGGACTTGGATGAGAACACACGACGGCAGATTGAACGCGGACGAAGAACAGTGGAGATTTTGAAACAGGATCAGTATGAACCGATGCCGATGCAAAACCAAGTGGCAATTCTATATGCTTTGACCAATGGATTTTTGGATGATGTGATAGTGGAAAAAGTAAAGGCTTGGGAAAATGATTTCCATAAATATTTGAAATCAAGCGCCAAAGAAACTTTGGATTTGATTGCGGAGAAAAAAGAATTGTCAGAGGAGGTAGTAGCGAATTTGGAAAAAACAATTAAAGAATTTAAAGAAGTATATCAGAGTAGCAATTAAATTTTGAAGTATGAATTTTGAATTTCGATTCAAAATTGAATGACAGAATTTTTAAAAATTAAAACATTAAAAATTCACTCAAAATTAGAAATTCTAAATTAATAAATTTATGGCAAGTACACGCGACATCAGAAGACGCATAAAATCAGTGGGGAATACTCAGAAAATTACTCGAGCGATGGAGATGGTTTCGGCTGCCAAAATGAGAAAATCAGTGGCCAGTGTTTTGGCAATTCGTCCCTATGCGCATGCGGCTTGGAGCGTGCTGACAAATTTGTCGCGGGCTTTTGAAGAATATCAAACCGGACTTTTGGAGGTGCGCGAGGTCAAGAATGTTTTGGCGATTGCTATAACTTCCAACAAGGGATTGTGCGGAGCATTTAACGCGCAAATTGCGAAAAAGATCAAAGAGGAAATTGCTCATCCGGAAAAATTGAAAATAAATCGAATTGGCAGAAAGAAAATTGAATCCACGGTGAGGGAAATTAAAATTGATTTCATCACGATTGGAAAAAAGGGCGAGAGCGTGGTGCGCAAAGCCGGCAAGGATATCGTGGCTTCTTTCAATGAGCTGACCTATTTGCCAAAGATTGACGGAGTGCGGGCAATCAGCAAGATTGTGACGGATGATTATTTGGCGAAAAAATATGACAAGGTGGTGGTTTTTTATACGGATTATATTTCCGCTATGAACCAGCAAACCAAAGTCAGGCAACTTTTGCCACTAAGTAAAATCGATTTGGAAAAACAAATTGCGGAGATGGATGTTCTGGCTAAAGAATATGGACTGGAAGAACCAATCCGGGAATATAAAATTGAACCGACGCCAGCCTCAGTTTTGGAATATATTTTTCCACGATTGATTGAAATGCAAATCTATCACGCGATTTTGGAATCCAATGCTTCCAAGGAATCATCCCGTATGATGGCGATGCGCGGAGCGACCGATGCGGCGGGAGAAATGCGAGATGATTTAACATTTGTATATAATCAGATCAGGCAGATGAAGATTACACAGGAAATCGCGGAGATCAGCGCAGGACGCACTGCTCTTGAAAGTTAGTTTTTTGAAATGTTCCACTTTTCTTTTCCCAAAAGAAAAGTGGAGAAAAGAAAAAGGCTGCACGACTCGTGCTGTCTAAATTCTCAGCTTACTCGCTAAAATTTTTAGGGCGGGCATAACGGGATAAAAATTTCTTAACGTTCATGCGCTGGAATTTACCTGCCTGCCGGTAGGCAGGGAAACGCACTTCGTAAGTGCAGGAATATTTTTTAAAAATCAAATTTGAAATTATAATCAAGTTAATAAATAAGTTTTAAATTATATAATATAATTGTATGAAAAACATAGGTAAAATTACTCAGGTCATCGGTCCTGTTGTGGATGTGGAATTTGCAGAAGGGCTGCCACGGATTTATGACGCATTGGAAATTAAATTGGAAAATGGTGAGAAGCTAGTTTTAGAAACTCATCAACACACTGGCGGCAACAAAGTGCGCGCGGTGGCGATGGGTTCGACCGATGGTCTTCGCCGCGGGATGGAAGTGACTGACACAGGTGCGGCCATTTCAGTGCCGGTGGGTGCGGGAGTTTTGGGACGCATGTTTAATTTGTTGGGAGAAACGATCGACGGCATTGATATGGAAATCAAAGCGGAAAGAAGAGACCCAATTCACCGAGACGCGCCAAATTTTGATGAGCAATCAACACAGGCGGAAATTTTGGAAACCGGCATCAAAGTTATTGACCTTATTTGTCCCTTCGTGAAAGGTGGAAAGGTTGGCTTGTTTGGTGGGGCGGGCGTAGGCAAGACTGTGGTTATTCAGGAACTTATTCGTAACATTGCGCAAGAACATGGCGGCTATTCAATTTTTGCCGGTGTGGGAGAACGAACTCGCGAAGGCAATGACTTATATCATGAAATGAAAGAATCCGGCGTGCTTGATAAGACGGCTTTGGTGTTTGGACAAATGAACGAACCACCGGGAGCGCGACAACGCGTGGCATTGTCAGCTTTGACGATGGCGGAATATTTCCGTGACACGGAAGGCAAAGATGTTTTGTTTTTTGTGGACAATATTTTCCGTTTCACGCAAGCCGGATCAGAAGTGTCAGCGCTATTGGGACGCATTCCATCAGCCGTGGGCTATCAGCCGACTTTGGCGGAAGAAATGGGCAAGTTGCAAGAACGAATCACTTCGACCAAAAAAGGTTCAGTAACGAGCGTGCAAGCGGTGTATGTACCGGCTGACGACCTAACTGACCCGGCGCCTGCCACAACTTTCGGCCATTTGGATTCAACCGTAGTGCTTTCCCGCGGACTTTCTGAATTAGGAATTTATCCGGCCGTTGATCCATTGGATTCCAGTTCAACCATTCTCGACCCAAAAATCGTGGGTGAAGAACATTATTCTGTTGCACGAGGCGTGCAAAAAGTTTTGCAGAGATACAAGGACTTACAGGATATTATTGCTATTTTGGGCATGGAAGAATTGTCCGATGAAGACAAAGTGACTGTAGCGCGTGCTAGAAAAATCCAGAAATTTTTGTCCCAGCCATTTTTTGTGGCGGAACAATTTACGGGTACTCCGGGAAAATATGTGAAACTGGCTGACACCATCAAATCTTTCAAAATGATTTTGGATGGCGGCTATGATGAAATTCCGGAGCAAGAGTTTTATATGAAAGGGATGATAGACGATATTAAAAAGATTTAATTTTAAATTCTAAATTTAAAATTTTAAATTAATTTTAAATAATCGAATTTGTAAATTTTAAAATTTATATTTCATTTCAAATTTAAAATTGAAAATTTAAAATTACAAGATATAATTTATGTCAGAAGACAAAATAAAATTCAAAATTGTTACTCCGGAAAAAACTGTTTTTGAAGAAGAGGTTGATCAGGCGACTTTGCCGGTGACGAATGGCGAGATTACAATTTTGCCGAGTCACAGACCCTATATCGCATCTCTGAAAGCCGGAGAAATTATGGTGAAGATTGGTGAGAAAGAAATTGACCTGGCAGTGTCAGGCGGTTTTATTGAATTTAATCAGAACACCTTGGTTATTTTGGCTGACACGGCCGAGCGGGCAGAGGAAATTGATGTGACACGAGCAGAAGATGCGAGAAAGCGAGCGGAAGAGTTGAAGAAAGAAAAAATCACTATGGATGACGGCGAATATGCGCGCGTAGCCGCTTCAATTGAAAAAGAATTGGCTCGAATCAAAGTCGGCCGCAAACATCACACGATGCGGGGGATGAAAATCAACTAAAATGCTATA
>CAZMNQ010000038.1:0-9574 GCA_964567695.1 uncultured Bdellovibrionales bacterium | reverse complement strand
AAAGCGCCGGGCTATTATTTTAAAGAAAATCCTAATATGTATTGTATCTTCTATTAACGAGGCTTGATAGAGGGTTGTCTCGGGGGTGGAATTGTTGTGCTATAATAAAAATAGGTAAAATATTAAAAATAAATGAAAATAAAAATTCTAAAATATGTCTTGGTGCTGGTGACAATCGGCGTGGCGTTTATGGCATGGCTTTCAGTTGACCGTGCGATTAATGTGCCGGAGGCGAGTAATTGGGCGGTGCCGATTATTTTGTTTTCCGTTTTGTTTATTTTTTCCTATTTAAGCATAATTATTATCAAACGAGCTTGGGTTTTGCAAGGAATGTTTTTAGCGATTTTCCTTTTAAGTTTTCTTTTTGTTTTCAATTTTGGAAATTTAGTAGCGTTGATCCTGGCTTATTTATTTTCTTTATGGGGATTGGTGAAAATTAGAAAAGATTTACAATTGAATGTGAAGTTGAGTTTGTGGAAATCAATTCACATGGGAAGTTCATTCTTGCTTCTCGCTTTTGCCATAATGATAACCAGCCAATATTATTTTGAGATAAAGGATTTAAATTCGGCAAGAATTATTCCACAATTTAATGTGGGTGATGCAGGTGGATGGACTTCGAAATTTTTGTTAGCAATAAATCCGGATTTCAAAAGCTTGGATCAGGATGGGATGACGATTGACCAATTTATTTTGCAAGCGCAAAAAAATCAAGAACAGGCGAATGGCGATTCTGTCGTCGGCATAAATGACCAAGTTGATGAAATGGTCTTGCAAGAAGGTCGGCAAAAATTTTCTGAAGTGGCAGGTATGAAATTGACCGGCAGTGAAAAAGTTTCAGATGTGCTGGCGAATGTGGTTAATCAAAAAATTAATCAATATTTGGGCTCGGGGCTGACAGGACCCGCAAAATCTTCGCCTTTGCCATATATCATGGCGATTGCACTGTTTCTAGCTGTGTTGCCGCTGGGGTCATTTTTGAACACCTTTTGGATTTTGTTGGTGGAATTTATTTTTTTTATTTTGGTAAAAACCAAATTGGTCAATATCGTCAAAATACCGGTTGAAATGGAGGTTATCGAGTAGCTTCTAAGGATTAACCCCTACACCAATTTTCCTAATCTTGGCAAAATTTAAGAAATTGCTGATTCATTGAATTGGTGTGGGGGCAAGTTAGCACTCACTAGCAGGGATTGCTAATTTTTTGAAATGGTTGTATAATTAGATGAGACTTTTATAATATCTTTTCCTACGAATTACGAATAAACTACGAATGTACGAATATTTGTAATTTTGTGTTAACTAATATGGCAACAAACTATTACGATCTTTTAGGGGTTTCCAAGGGCGCCACGGATGATGAAATCAAGAAGGCCTATCGAAAATTAGCGCACAAATATCATCCGGACAAATCCGGCGGTGATGAAGCTAAATTTAAGGAAATAAATCAGGCCTATCAAGTGCTTTCGGATAAAAGCAAACGGCAACAATATGACCAATTCGGCCAGTCATTTGAAGGTGGTGGCGCTGGCGCCGGACAAGGCGCCGGACAAGGATTTGGCGGATTTGATTTTTCCGGCTTCCAAGGATTTGGTGGACAAGAAGGCGGTTTTGAATTTGGCGGGGAAGGCTTTGAGGATATTTTTTCTAATATTTTCGGCGGTTCGTCAAAATCGAGAAGGCGCGCTCGCGGAGCGGACATCCAAGTGGATGTTGAAATCACTTACGGCGAAATGGTTAGCGGCGTGACAAAAGAAATCAATTTATATAAACGGGCGGTTTGTGATCGCTGTGAAGGCATGGGTGGCGAACCAAGCGCGAGCCTCAAAACTTGCCCGACTTGCAAAGGCGCCGGTCGCGTGGAAACGATGCGCCGCAGTTTGTTCGGCAGTTTTTCCCAAGTGACGGAATGTCCGGAATGCCAGGGCAAAGGTAAAGTTTATGAAAGAAAATGTTCCGAATGTGGAGGCGATGGACGAGTCAAGCAGGAAGAAAAAATCAGCTTGAAAATTCCAGCCGGCATCGCGGATGGACAGACAATGTCGATGGGCGGACATGGCGAAGCCGGAGAAATGGGTGCGCAAGCTGGCGACTTGTATATTAATGTGCGTGTTTTGCCGCACAAAAAATTCAAACGCCAAGGTAATGATCTTTTGAGCGCTGAATTCGTGCCTTTTTCCGTGGCGTCACTGGGTGGAAAAATTGAAATTGAAACCATTGCCGGCTCGTTGGTTTTGAAAATTCCGGCCGGCACACAATCGGGTGAAGTTTTCCGCATCAAAGGCGAAGGCGTGCCCGATCTCAATGGCCGCGGCATGGGCAATCAACTGGTGACGGTGGTGGTAAAAGTTCCCAAAAGTTTGAGTCGGGAACAAAAAGACCTGCTGGAAAAATTGAAAAATCAGGGAATTTAGTTTTATATAAAAAAGCGCTCCGATGGATATCGGGGCACTTTTGTTTTTTGGTAAATGGGATTATAATAAAAGTGTAACATGTAACAGGATAAAATTATTTAAATACTTTTTATTTAGTATGGACATCGGATCTTTGTTTTCAAAACTGGGGGTTTCACCGGCGCTGACCCAAGACATTTCGCTTTTGATTGTGATTGCGCTTTTGAGTTTTGTGTTCGGCATGTTCATCGGACGCTATAAATTAATTTCTATTCTGATAAATATTTATGTAGCTTTCGCCATTACGATGGTGGTGCCGGCGCAATATTTTTCCGGTGATTATTTATACAAACTAATTTTCTTTTTAGCGGGTGTCATAATTTTGACCTTGATCAGCAAGCGGCTGTTTGAAATATATATTTCCGGCTCCGGCTCCGGCTTTTTGTGGCGGGTGTTTGCAATGAGTTTTTTGGAAGTGGTTTTTTTGATCAGCATCGTGTTGTCAATTGTTACGAAAAAGATGGCTTTGGAATATATTTCACCGACTGCGTTTAATTATTTAGCTTCGGAAAATGCCCGTTTGGCGTGGATGATCATTCCATTGGCTTTTATGTTCTTTATCCATAAGCGATTAAATCGGTAAATTTTAGACTTGAGCGGGATTTTTCTCTGTGCTATGATGTTGGTGCAGGTTTTGGTTATAAGCTCAGGCTGTAAAATAAATAATTAATAATAAGACTAAAAGTATGAAAAAAAATCTGTTAGTTGCCGTGGCGATTGCTTCATTGGTTGTGACTAGTGTGGCTTTTGCGGAGGGACAAAATGCGGGAAGTGCAGACGGAGAAACAACGAAAACGCAATGGCAAATAAAACAAGAAGAATTGAAGACGCAAAGAGAAGCGGCGCAAGCCGAAAGACAAACTAATGTAGAAGCGCGCAAAACGGAGATGGAAAGCAAAAAACAAGAAGCGCTGGCGCAAAGATGCGCGCAAATTCAAGAGCGAGTTTCAGCAAGATTTACAAGTTTCGGTGAAAACAATGGAAAGCGCATGGCGGTTTATACTAATATGAAAAACAGAATTTCCAAGTTCATCACCAGGCTTTCCGGTGAGGGTTATGATACTGCTAAAATTCAAGCGGATCTGGTTGTTTTGGGAACAATGATCCAACAATTTGAAACAGACAAGCAGGCGCAAATGGCGAAATTACAAGAAACTCACAGTCTGGCTTGCGGACACTCGGATGGAGAATTCAAAGGTGGACTGACGGAAGCCAGAACTTTACTTACCAAAGTTCACGCAGACGCAATGGCTATTCGTAAATATATGTTAGAAACGGTGCGACCTGATATTTTGGCTCTAAAAAAACAAAAGGTGGAAGCCGTGAAATCAACTTCTGATTCTGAAACTCCTGATTCTGAAGAATCAAAGAAAGATCATGCAACAGACATAGTTCCCGTGACGACTACATCACCTGTGCCAACAACTACGGATTCTAATGAGCAATAATTAATTAACCCCAGTTAAATCCAGCTTTGCTGGTCGGCCTAGAGCCGAATTTAACGGGGTAAAAATAAACTAAAATGAAAAAACAAAAATTATTTGTGATTTCCGGATTGTTATTGTCAGTATCATTTTTGGCAGGTTGCGGAAGCGCTTCCGTTCCAGCTGAAAAGAAAGCAATTCCCGCTTCGTCAACAACTTCGGAGGCGGTAAATTCCGGCAATAACATAGCGACGGATAATTCCCAAGTGGCATTTCCAACAACAGTCAGCACGCAACCAGGCGCGACGGCTGATGAAGAAATAAGTAATATCGATAAGGATTTGCAGGCAATGGATGCCAGCAATAGCCAGGATTCTCTTTCGGATAAAGATTTGGGATTATAATAATTTCCACAAAAAGCTTTGTGGTTAATCGCAGGGATTTTTGTCTGTGGTTAAAATTACTTGCACTTTTATAGCAATTGAATTTGTAGTATGATTATAAAGTATTATGGAAAAAGAAATGGAAAAAATTATTGTCGTGCATGGTGTTACTAAAAAGTTTGGTGATTTTGTAGTGGTGGATGACATTTCCTTTGATGTTAAAAAAGGAGAGATTTTTGCGTTTCTGGGACCCAATGGTGCCGGCAAGACGACGACTATCAAGATGTTGACGACGCTTTTGGTGCCGACGAGCGGAGAAATCATGCTTAACGGAAAAAATGTGGCCAGTGAAAAAAACGAAGCTCGTAAAGCGTTTGGGATTGTCTTTCAGGATCCGAGCCTAGACGATGAATTGACGGCGATTGAGAATTTGCATTTTCACGCGGTGCTGTATAGAGTGCCAAAGAAAACCAGAGACAGTAGGATTGAACAGCTTTTGAAATTGGTGGAACTTTGGGACAGGAAAGATAGTTTGGTGAAAGAATTTTCCGGCGGGATGAAAAGGAGTTTGGAAATCGCGCGCGGTCTTATCCATCACCCGAAAATTTTGTTTTTGGATGAACCGACCATTGGCCTTGATCCGCAGACGCGAAATTATTTGTGGAAATATGTGCAGGAATTGAACGAGAAGGAAGGCATCACAGTTTTTCTGACGACGCATTATATGGAAGAAGCGGAAAAGGTGGCACAAAGAATTGCTATTATTGATCACGGCAAAATCATCACAATGGGAACCTCTGAAGAGTTGAAAAAACAAACCGGGACAGATTCTCTGGAAGAAGCTTTCTTGAAATTGACCGGCAAACAGATTCGCGAACAGGAAGTGACTGCAAGAGACAGTATGCGTACGCATCATCAAATGTGGAGAAGGAGATAAATACAAAAATTTATGAGTACAATATACATATTGTGGTTGCGACAATTGAAAAGATATTTTCGAAGCAAAGCCAGAATGGTTGGTTCGTTGGGACAGCCGTTGCTTTTTCTGTTGGCCTTGGGTTTTGGTTTTGGTCCGATTTATCAAAAAGCCGGCGGCGGAAATTTTATTGAATTTCTGACACCGGGCATCATCGGCATGAGCATTATTTTCACGGCTGTTTTTTCCGGCATCGAAATTATTTGGGATAAGCAGTTTGGATTTTTGAAAGAAACTTTGGTGGCTCCGGTGTCGCGTATTAACATTATGATCGGGCGAACTTTGGGCGGAGCGACGGTGGCCACTTTGCAAGGAATTATTGTTACTATCATTTCTTTTTTTATCGGTTTCCGATTAGAGCATCCAGCTTCATTGCTTTTGGGTCTAGTGATGATGTTTATGATCGCGATGATTTTCACAGCATTGGGCACGGCGATCGCTTCTGTCTTGGAGGACATGCAAGGCTTTCAATTGATTATGAATTTTTTGGTGATGCCTTTGTTCTTCTTGTCCGGCTCGCTTTTCCCCTTGGATAATCTGCCTAAAGCCATAACGGTAGTGGCTAGGCTTGATCCACTGACTTATGGCGTGGATGGACTGCGCGGCATTTTGATTGGCCAATCACATTTTGGGCTAGCAACTGATTTTTCTGTTTTGGCCGTAATATTAGTGATTTTGCTAGGAATTGGCAGTTATTTGTTCAGCCGGATTGAGATTTAGCTTATACTAAAGCGAGACATTTAATAATTATGGACAAAAAGAGACTTATACTTTGGAGCCTATATGATTTTGCAAACTCAATCGCATTTATTGTGTTCTTTCTTTATTATTCGCAATGGTTAGTAATAGAACATGGATTATCAGATTTCTGGTTCAATGTTACATTTGTTGGCTCAAGCATCCTACTTATTTTAGTTGCTCCAGTTGCGGGATCGATTGCAGATAAACTAAAAGTTAGACTGCCTGGATTGCGTATCACAACAGTACTATCCGTAATAACCTTTTTGATAACTGGAATAATTGCTACATTTTTTCCTGAACAGTATATCTTAAGTATAATAACATTCACTTTAGCAACATTTTTTTATATGTTTTGTTTTTCGTATTATCATCCAATACTTGAAGATATAGCTGTTCCTGAAAAACAAGGGCTCGCCTCTGGCTGGGGACAATTTGGAAATTGGACAGGACAAATAGTTGGGCTTTTAATTGCCTTACCAATTGCAACTGGAGCAGTAATATTATTCGCAAACTCTTCCTCTCGTGCGCAAACTCTCATTCCGGCTTCTATTTTATTTTTTATATTCTCACTTCCAATACTGATTTTATTCAAAGAAAAATCGAAAAAAGAAAATATCTCAATTAGTATTCGCGGGGAATACAAGAATATCGTCAAATCATCAATTGATATGTTTAAATTCGACGGAGTCGGAAGATTCTTTTTGGCATATTTCTTTTTTAATGACGCAATTATAACTGCTTCAAATAACTTTCCAATTTATTTGGAAAAGGTGTTTGGAGTTAATGATCAAACTAAATCCTTTCTTCTAATTGGTATAATTATAACTTCAGCTATAGGAGCTCCTTTGAGTGGATGGATTGCGGATAAAGTTGGTCTTAAAAAAACTTTACTTGGTGTGCTTGCGGGCTGGGTTATCATTTTTCCCATGCTAGCAATTGCAAATAGCTTCATACTATTTATTGTAATAACGTTGATTATGGGGTTTTGGTTTGGATCAATTTGGACTATCACTCGAGCATTACTTTTACAACTCACCCCGGCTAATGTGTTAAATAAATCATTTACTTACTATACCCTTATTGAGCGGTTTGCTACTTTAATTGGGCCAATCTCATGGGGCCTAATAGTAACCTGGCTGCCAAAAACCAATAATATCAACTATCGCACTGCTATTTTTTCGATGGCAGTATTTGTATTGATTGGCCTGCTGATAGCTAGAAAGCTACCTAATCATCTGAATAACTTATCTGATAATAGATTATGAGTAAAAAAACTGAAAAAAGATACGACTTAAAAACTAATTATTTCGAATTCCTAAAAGAGACGGCAGTTCTCGTTGACCCATATGTAAATAAGTTTATTCGAGATAACTTCAAGCTATTTCCAGAGCTAAATAATATGCTTATTGATAGGTATCGCTTTGGCAAATCTCAATTGAGACCTGCGCTAGTAAGACTCTCTTTTGACCTTGCTGGGGGCAAGGATTGGAAAAAAATGGTCCTGCCTGTGCAGCATTAGAAATAAGGGACACGGCTTACTATTGTTATGATGATATTCTTGACTTGAATGTAGAGTCACATGAGTTAATGCTAATGGCCGGAACTTTTTTGACGATATCCAATACAATGATTACGGAAATGAGTGATTTAATTTCTGCGAATCAACTTCGGAAAATACAAGACGAAGTTTTTAAATTGGATATAAATAATGTTCAGGCGGCTTTTACTGAATTAAGTATCATAGATATGGATGAAGAAAGTTATTTTAAAAAAGCGTATGGTTTTAATTTTTGGGAAAATGCATTGAAGATTGGATGTATCCTCGGCGGTGGTAGCGAGCAAGAGAGCGATAGGCTTGGGAAAATAGGTAAAAAAATAGGAATGTCATATATAATAGCAAATGATACATGGGATTTTGGTAAGAATTTGGAAGATTTTCAAGGAAATAAATATACATTGCCAACAATCTGGGCTCTGAAAAATACGGGAGATTCAGACAAAAAAATATTGAAACGACTACTCGGCAAAAATCTATCTGAGAAAGAGATAGATTTAGTGCGATCGATTATGGTAAATAGTGGTGCAATTGAGTATGGCAAAAAAAGAGCCGGCGCTCTTTGTGAGGAGGCGCTAGAATTATTGATGAAATTTCCTAAATCACAAGCAAGGGATATGATAGAGTTTTCTACAACAATGACACAAAGAAATAAGTATTATACGATTCTAGATGAGTATATAGAAAAATAGCTAAGGAGTCACTTGTTCAGCCGGATTGAGATATAGAAAGTTAGTAAAAATGGCCTATTTTGGGAAAGTTATCCCCAGTAACCAAAACACTTGACAGGTTTTCAAGGAGTTGCTAAACTACACAAGTACCCAAAAAGAGCTTTGGTAATAAGAATTTAACAACAAAACCGCAAAACGAATAGTAGTCTAAAATCTATAAATTCGGGTGAAAGAAAATACAGCAATAAAAATATTATAGAATATTTTTACCGCTGTGTTTTTTGTTCTCGATATAAGGTTTGTCTAGCCTAGTTACATGCGGTCGCTATGACGACGATGGGAGGACATCTTGGTGTCACTAGGTTAGACAATTTAACGCCTGACTTCAGAGAAGTTTGGAGAAAAGATTTTTCTCCTCATCACTTTGCAGTTATGGTTAGAAGCTTAAAAATTGAATATACATGTATATGTTCAGAAATTATAACAAGGTGAATTAGTAGTTATCTTGTTGTAATAAATAAATCGCAATTTTTTGTGATTAGTCCTTTCCCGAGCAATCGGGATAAGAGCTAAAAACTTTGTGGTCGCAAGACTGCAAAACAAATTCCTGGATTCATTAGATACCAGGTAGTTGTAAATCTTTTCGAAGGTTTGCAATTTTATTATGAGAGTTTGATCCTAGCTCAGGATGAACGCTGGCGGCGTGGATAAGGCATGCAAGTCGAGAGGGTTAGACCCTCGGCAAACGGGTTAGTAATACATAGGAATCTGCCCTGAAGTCGTGAATAACTCGGAGAAATCCGTGATAATACACGATAGTCTCTACGGAGTAAAGATTTATCGCTTCAGGAGGAGCCTGTGTCCTATCAGCTTGTTGGTAGTGTAAAAGACTACCAAGGCTATGACGGGTAGGGGGTGTGAGAGCACGGCCCCCAACATTGGGACTGAGACACTGCCCAAACTCCTACGGGAGGCTGCAGTCGAGAATATTCGTCAATGCCCGAAAGGGTGAACGAGCGACGCCGCGTGCGGGATGAAGGCCTTAGGGTTGTAAACCGCTTTTCTAATAGAAAAAACGTGTCTCACTTTGTTCGACACAATCATATTAACATCTAAACATGTTAACATATTAGCAAAAATTCAAATTGTTCAAATGTTAAAATGCTAAAATGTTTTAATGATGTGGCGAGTGAAGCGAGACACATTGATTGTATATTAGGAATAAGAGGTTACTAACTCTGTGCCAGCAGTAGCGGTAATACAGAGACCTCGAGCGTTATCCGGATTTATTGGGCGTAAAGAGCATGTAGGCGGACATATTAGTCAGATGTCAAATCTTCGAGCTCAACTCGAAAACTGCATTTGAAACGG
>CAZMNQ010000037.1:6989-9778 GCA_964567695.1 uncultured Bdellovibrionales bacterium | reverse complement strand
TAATAATATTAAGCTTTATGACCACTCCACTCCCCGATCTTATCCGCCCGGAAAGTCTGACTGATTTTTTTGGGCAAGAAAAACTCGTTGGAAAAGATTCCTATCTTTTTCGCGCGATCGAGCAGGATCAAATTCCATCCATGATTTTGTGGGGACCGCCCGGTTCCGGCAAAACCACACTCGCCCACATCATCGCCAGCACCACCCAGTCCGCTTTTCTCAAAATCAGCGCTGTTTCTTCCGGCAAAAAAATACTACTGGAAATTCTGGAACAAGCCAAAGCCAATAAATTGATCAACAAAAAAACAATTCTCTTTATTGATGAGATTCATCGCTGGAACAAAGCGCAGCAAGATGCGCTTCTGCCCTATGTGGAAAATGGCACTATCATTCTCATCGGTGCCACCACCGAAAATCCCAGCTTTGAAGTCAATTCCGCGCTCGTTTCTCGCACGTGCGTTTTTGTTTTGTATAAACTTTCTGCAGTTGACTTAGAAAAAATAATTTTCCGAGCGTTGGAAAAAATAAAATCCGCTCGGAAAATAAAAATTGAAGCGGACACCATAAAATTATTAGCCAATCTTTCTAACGGCGATGCGCGGATGGCACTCAACACGCTGGAAGCCTGTCTCAATCAAACAGACGCTGTCACACCCAAACTCATTCGCAAAGTTTTGCAAAAATCTCATTTGCTCTATGACAAATCCGGCGAAGAACATTACAATATCATTTCCGCCTTGCATAAATCAATGCGCGGCGGCGATGCGAATGCTTCCGTCTATTGGCTGGCCCGTATGGTTGAAGGCGGCGAAGATCCGCTTTTCATCGCGCGTCGTCTGGTGCGTTTTGCTTCCGAAGACATTGGCCTGGCTAACAACAGCGCACTGCTTTTGGCCAATGCTGTTTTTGACGCTTGCCACAAACTGGGCTATCCGGAATGCAATGTCCACCTAGCTCATTGCGTAATTTATTTAGCCAAATCTAAAAAAGATATCACGGCCTACAGTGCCTATGGTAAAGCGAAAAAAGATGTAGAAAAATTCAGCAACTTGCCAGTGCCCCTGCATTTGCGCAACGCTCCAACCAAACTGATGAAAGATTTAGACTATGGCAAAAATTATAAATATACTCCGATGGAAAATAGTGCTGACCAAAAATATCTGCCAGATGAAATTGGCCAACAGAAATATTTATAAACCTTCGATTTCTTTTGCCCCTCTCCATGCCAATTCAAAAATAGCCTTTTGCGAACGGGCAATTTCCGCTGATTCAATAATCATTCCAAACATTTCTGTGCCATAACTCGCAATGGCAATTTTATTTTTATAAATATTCGTTTCATTAGAAACAGGAAAATATTCTTCGTCTAAAACTCTAGTCTCGCGCAACTGTGACTGATTGCTTTGTATGTATTTTAATATTTCCGGAAAGCTTTTGTATATGCCGCGCAAGCGAATATTTTTTTCCACTCTTCTTTTAATATAATCATCGGCATATTCTGGCATATTTTTCAAAGTATCATCGCCAACATAAGCCAGAATTTCCTCACCCTTTTTAAGCGAACGCAAACTGTCCTCATACATTTCCTTAATACCTTCTTCACCTTCAAAATAGCGGATAAATGGTTTTGTTTGGGGAGAATTATATAAATTTTGCAATTGAGGCAAAATTTCTTTGGCCAATACTTCTTTTTCTTTCAATTTTTTAATTAACACTTCCGGATCAGCCGGAGAAAAATATTTAATATTCCCTTTAATTGATTTATAAGCCAAGCCTTCTTTCATCAATTGATTGACGATATCATAAACTGTCGGCCGCTTAAGCCCGGTCTTTTTAGCAATCAAATAGGCTGTTGCGCCGCCCATTTCCAAACAGGCCAGATACACATCTGCCTTTTTACTGTCTATTCCAATTTGCTTCAAGGCTTGTTTTATATCCATATTATTCGTAATTTTCCGACTACTAATTACATCATAACAAAACCACCTAAAAAGTCAATATATAAAGGATTTTATTACAATTTTACTTATTCTATTTTAATAATTTGACGACTACTATTGAATATACCTATGAAATGTATATAATGACCTATCATAGTTTTTTAACAATAAAATCAAAATGGAGGCACCAATGCGTAAAAAAACTAATACCTATTATTTTCTTCTTTCCACTGTAATTGTGCTTGTATGTTTAAATGTCCTATGGATACTGTTTGCTTATAGGATTATTCACGAAAGCATACCCATTTCAATCTCATTTTTTTGTATGATTATTGGCATACCTTCAGCAGTGATAGTATCCAACCTCGAAGCTGAGCAGGAGAAAAAACCATGAATAAAATAGAATTTATATGGTATTGTTTTACTTCTATTGGACATTCTTTGGCTTTCTGCTCTTACTATTCTATCCGATTATAGATATTCTTTGCTGGAAAAAAAGATTGGAAGCTTTAATTTGTTTTATAGTTAAATCTTTTGACATAATGCTTATCCCAATGTTTCTTTACACCATCTATCTTTCAATTTGGATAGGATTCTATTTTGGACTGAAAATTGCTGGGGTCAAACTGCCTTGATATTAACTAAAATATAACGAAGGGTGTTATGAAAAGAAACCCAGGGATTAGAGTAAAAATGGATAAATTGCTTTGGGAAAACGCCTTAAATTCCATAAAAACACACAGACACAATGGTGCTACCAAAATTTTTATCTCCATAACACTGACATATAAAGGAGGTGATGTTTGCGTTATCATAGGAATGCTATCCGATGAGTCTACAGAAAAAAAA
>CAZMNQ010000037.1:0-6889 GCA_964567695.1 uncultured Bdellovibrionales bacterium | reverse complement strand
AGGTGATGTTTGCGTTATCATAGGAATGCTATCCGATGAGTCTACAGAAAAAAAAGTTAAAACGGAGGATGTTATGAAAAGAAAGCCAGTGATTAGAGTAAAAATGGATAAATTGATTTGGAAAAACGCCTTAACTTCCATAGAGGTACACAAACACAATGATGTTGCCGAAATTTTTATCTCCATAACACTGGCATATAAAGGAGGTGATGATTGCGTTATTATAGGATTGCTATCCAATGAGTCTACAGAAAAAAAAATTAACATAGGAAAGTTTTTCATAGAAGCCACTTCTAAAGGAGCAAATCTAACTTGTTCAGCAAATGGTTCTGGTATGCCCAATCATATCTGGTGGCTAATAAATGTTGAACCCCCCTGTGATAGTGTAGTATCTATAGATGTGTATAGCGCAGGAGATGTGCTCTGGAAACTAGTTACATTGAAAAAATTGCAAGGAAATAACAACGCTGTTGTAGCTTATTAAGTTAATACAAAGAAAGAAGTGAAACACAAAGGCGGAAAGCTTATCCAAGTTTTCCGCCTTTTTTATTTTTTTCAACAATCCCAATTTCTCCCAATAATCAAATTTGTGCATATGCACAAATTTGATTATTCCGGTGATTAGCCTCGCTCTGACTAATCTGACTTTTTTATATAAGATAAAGACACTAAGTAAACATTTTATATGGAAAATAACCTAAAAAATTTAGCTTTTGAATGGGTAATGACTGATCCGGAAAAAGCGCAAATAGCCAGTGATTATTACTGCCAAATGCGGGATGCTTTTGAAGCTCACAATAACAGGGTTCCAGACGAGCTGATTCGAAATGGAATGGGCGAGGATTTAGCCTATCTCATCTATTCTATGCTAGGAGAATTAGGCAACAACTCTTTTGATCATAAGATAAAGACACTAAGTAAACATTTTATATGGAAAATAACCTAAAAAATTTAGCTTTTGAATGGGTAATGACTGATCCGGAAAAAGCGCAAATAGCCAGTGATTATTACTGCCAAATGCGGGATGCTTTTGAAGCTCACAATAACAGGGTTCCAGACGAGCTGATTCGAAATGGAATGGGCGAGGATTTAGCCTATCTCATCTATTCTATGCTAGGAGAATTAGGCAACAACTCTTTTGATCATAACTTAGCTAATTGGCCAAATATACCAGGAGTATTCTTCTCAGTGGAATATGATAGCAAAACTGGCACAGCCATAATTGCTGATCGAGGCTTAGGTGTTTTAAACACGCTCAGAAAAGCAGCTCCAGACTTAAAAAATGACGAGGAAGCATTAGAATTGGCCTTTACTAAAAAAATTTCCAGCCGCGTATTTGAAAATAGAGGCAATGGATTGAAATTCGTAAAAAATAATATCACTGCAAATAATCTTTTATTAGAATTTAGTTCAGGAGATGCTCAAGTAATCATCAATCACGCTATGAAAAAAATAAACTAGAAACTAAAATTAATGGTTGTTTGGTAATTTTAAATTTTTAAAAATTATATGAAAATTGAAATAAAAAAATTCGGTGACAAATTAGTTTCCCGTCCTACCGGTAGAGAGGCATTTTTAGCTTTGGAATCATATCAATTAAAAGATCTTCCGGCAGATGAGCCTATTGAGATAGATTTTGACGGCGTAAAAGCTCTGACACCGTCATGGGCGGATGAGGTTGTAACAAAAATAGCCGAGAGATTCAAAAATGTAACATTGCTCAATGCCGAAAGTATGACAGTTCAAGCCACTCTCAAAACCTTACGCGAATATTCCGATTTGAAAATCTAGACTTAACAAAAAAACAGAGCCAAATCAAATATGCTCTGTTTTTTATTTTTTTTAAATAATCAAATTTGTGCATATGCATAAATTTGATTGTTCTATATCCTGCTACCCATAAAGTAATAAGGATTATTTCACCCAATGCTTATCCCGGATTTCTTTATCATCCTCCTCTTTTTTTTCTTCAATTTTTTCTTTGGCCATTTCACGCAACTTGGATAAGTCTTCTTGGGAAAGTTCCTTGGCGCGAGTCAGCAAAAATTCTTTTTCGTTTTTGGTCGCGTCTTCAATCACTTCTGCCAAAAGCACATCCAGAATCGCACCGATTTTTGGTCCGGGTGTGATGCACAAATCATTCATCAAGTCGTTGCCGTTGATTTTCAACATCTTCACCGACACCGCATCCTTGGAAACTTTTTCGATGACATATTCAAAGTGGCGCAATTTGTAGGGCTTGGCCTTGGGCGTGCCACTGCCAAGGCGATCCGCGATGCGCACATCCATCAGATCTTTCATATTCTCCAGGCCAACTTTGCGGATGAGGCGACGCACGGAAGCTTCGCCAACTTCTTCGGGATTGTAATAGAACATATGATTGTCCACCAGCAAGGAAACTTTTTCAATCACATCCGAAGAAAATTTCAAGCGCTGCAAAATTTTTCTTGCCATGCGCGCGCCGACATGATCATGATTATAAAAAGTCGCGAACTCGCCTTCGCCTCTTTTGGTTTGCGGTTTGGCGATATCATGTAGAAGCGACGCCAAGCGCACTTCCAATTTTTTCGATGGACAAAATTTCAATGCCAGCACGCAATGTTTATAGATCGTGTGAATATGGTGTCGATTTTGCGCAATGCCAAATCCCGTTTCCAATTCCGGAATAACAAAATCCAAAAGGCCTGTTTCGTGTAACATTTCAATTCCCTCACTCGGATTGTCAGACAAAATTATTTTTGTCAGTTCATCCTTAATTCTCTCTTGCGAAATGTGTCGCATGTGGCCAGAAAATTTCTTGATCGCCGCCAAAGTTTTTTCTTCAATTGCAAATCCCAACTGAGAATGAAAACGCACCGCCCGCATCATGCGCAACGCATCCTCATCAAATCTTTCTTCCGCATTCCCCACCGTGCGAATAATTTTATTTTTTATATCCTCCTGACCATTGTATAGATCAATAATTTCAAATTTACTGTTCGTAGATTCGTTTTCTGTTCGTAAATTCGCATCGGCATTAATTCGTAGAGCCAGCGCATTCATCGTAAAATCTCTTCGACTCAAATCTTCCGCCAAAGTTTCCGCAAACTGCACGGCGTCCGGTCTTCTCCTGTCTGAATATTTCGCTTCAATGCGAAAAGTCGTCACTTCGATAACATCATGCCCGCCTCGCATCGACGAGCAGTCATCTCCGCGAGTCGAGGCGGGCTCTCGTTCCGGATTCCCATTGGGTGCAAATTTTTCCACCTTAACTCCCACCGTTCCAAAATTATTCTCATAGAAATTATCCGGAAATATTTTTTGCACTTCTTCCGGCTTGGCCGAAGTCGTCACATCCCAATCGCTCGGTCCATCTGAATTTGGATCCGCCATAATCAAAAACCGTACACACCCTCCGACAACATACGCCTCAAAACCAGCATCTTCCAGGGCTTTCAAAACATTAATAACTTGTGCCGGTATTTTCTTAAGCATCACCTTTTTCACAGTTTAAATAATAAATAAATATACAATTGCCGCAAAAAATTTATTTTTCTGAAACAACACATGAGAACACTGCTCCATCTGCGTATGACAATATGCTCGCATCTTGCACTTCATTTTTAATTAAATTTTTTTCCACGAAACAGAAAGATCTGTTGCTATGGCTATAATTCTCAAACACTACGTTCCTACTGCCAATATTATCAACTCGGCTTCCTAAAGGCAAATAGAATGGCAATATCATACCGGTCGAAAAATGCTCTGGATTTTTAATAAGATACAAATCCACTGATCCATTATCATTAGCCAGTGAAATGTCGCTACCTAGTTTTTTAATAAAATCATTGCGATTTGGATGAAAAGGCAAGATCACATTCATCCCGACAATCATCAGAACAAAAAAGGCATGAGAAACCTCTGATTTTTTTTCAAATAAAACACACTGGCAATCCACATAAAAATTGCGACAACAAACACATATACGATACCCATATTGCTGACACCCAAATATCTGATAAAAATTTGGGGAATCACCACATGCGCCTCTCCAAAATCAGAAACTCTGACAAAAAAGAAAGGCAGAAAACTCAGCAAAGAAGCTGCCCCTATGCCGGCAAGATATTCCCAGTCTTTTTTAACAATCATTTCGTTAATCATACCGCCTAATAAAATCGCTATCGGAAAATATAGTGGGATTATATACTGAGGCAGTTTTGTCGCAGCTAAAACAAATGGGATCAGCACAGCCAGAATCCAAGAAAGCATCAATAATATTTCCCGACTATATTTTTTTCTGACAGCTTTTTTGCAAGCATAGACAAGAGCAACAATCGATACAATCGACCAAGACCCGCTTCTTTCAAAATATAAATTAAAATAGGAAAGCAAAGTATCTCTATTCCACGGAGTAGCTAAGATCGGCTCGAAAAACCTTTTGACCACATGGTATCCCAAATAGTCCTGCCAAAATAAATTGCCATACCTGAAGGTCATCAACAAATGCCAAGGCAATATAATAAGCAGTCCTAAAATTATGCTCTGCCAAAAAAAACTATCCTTAAAAACATCCCATCTTTTTTCATAAATAATCCATGCGCCAGCCAAGCCAAGAGGAAGAAAGCCTACGACGCTTTTTGTCATAATCGCCAATCCAAAGAATATTCCAAAAGCGAACCACCATTTCCTTTTACCATTAAAAGCTCTCCAAAAAGAATACATACTGACTGTGATAAAAAAACCTACAGGTAAGTCCATCATATCTGATCGCATTGACCAAAGTATTATCGGTATCGTAAGAAATATAAAACCCGACAAGAAAGCAGCCAAACGATTTTTAAACAATGCCAGCGAAAAAAAATATAGAGAAACAGCGCTCATTATCCCAAAAATACCAGGGAAAATATGAGCAGAAAATTCCGATATCCCGAAAAAGCTAAAAGATATTTCAGTGAGCCATATTACAAGGGGTGGCTTTTCAAACCAAAGCTTGTTCTGCCAATATAAATTCAAATATGACTTTTTTTCAAGACCCTCGCGAGCTATCTGACTATAAATAGCCTCATCACCTTGGAAGCTTCCTGAGGATCGAAAAAACAGCAAAACCAACCCATAGAGAATAAGCGCCGCCAAAGGCAACCACAATAGAAGAATATTCCTATTATTTACCCTATTTTTTTTCCAAACTCCAACAAAAAAATTTGGAATTTTAGTAATCATGTTTTTAGTGCGCTTGGCAGGAATCGAACCTACGACGCCCGCCTTAGGACGGCGGCGCTCTATCCACTGAGCTACAAGCGCATTTTTTACTTTTTTAAATTTGAGTTGCTCCCTGCCTGCCGGCAGGCAGGTATCCATTGAGCTATGAAGGCAAATTATTATACTTACCCTATATACACCATATCATTAACAAATCATTTTATCAAAGAAAAAGGGACTATGTAAAGCATAGACCTAAAATGTGGAGATATGGGGAATCGAACCCCACACCTCTTCCATGCCATGGAAGCGCTCTACCAAATGAGCTATATCCCCGCAATCTATCTATCATACCAACTACAAAATCTTAGTCAATTCATCCTGTTAAATATAGCAAAATTTAATAGGATAAAAAAACTGAGGCTCGCCGGGGGAATTCCACCCGGCGAGCCTTGAAACATGTAGACTATCCCTTGTTTGCTAAAACGGCAGCACAATATTCTTCCTTGATTGTCCGTATTAATTCTTCTACGGAAACAATTTTTTCCGCCCTGTAGGCATTTGCTCCAGCGAATGCAAACCCGTGCGATAACTTTCCCTTATGTGCGTTGATAAGCGCCATGGAAATACAGTAAGGCGCTTTCGCAGGATCACAGGTTTTTAAACAGTGGAAAGGACACCTCACAGGCATGCGCTTCCCCTCTGCAACATCATCGAGAAATTTGTTTCTTATGGCTCTGCCAGGCATCCCGACAGGACTTTTGATGATTATAATATCTTCCTTTCTTGCATCGATGTATGCTTGTTTAAATTCAATTGCCGCCTCACATTCGTGTGTGGTAACAAGTCTAGTTGCTATCTGCACACCATCCGCGCCCAGTCGCAAAATCCTTTTCATATCTGCCCCAGTATATAGCCCTCCTGCGGCAACAACTGAAACAGATACTCCATACTTTTTCTCAAATGGCTTTAGTGCTTCAATTACCTGAAGCACAATATTCTCAAGAGAAAATGCAGGATCATCTATTTGTTCAGGTGAAAAACCGAGATGCCCACCCGCCATCGGACCTTCGACCACAACAAGCTTGATAATATAGCCATACTTTTTAAACCAGTGCTCCGCCATAAGGAGAACCGCCCTTGCAGTAGAGGCAATCAAAGCAAGCTCCGTTTCGACACTACCGTTTAAAAAAATAGGTAGCTCCTTCGCCAATCCACCACCTGCGAAAAGAAAGGGCACTTTCTCCTCTATAGCAACTCTGGCCAACTCAGCATAGTGCGTCAAGGCAACCATAACATTAATCCCAAACACTCCATCTGTTAACTCTCTGGTTTTTTTAATTTCTTTTCGCAACGCCCGTATATTCGCTGTTAAAGGGTCCTCGTGGAAATCCGGCTCATCTGCACCAATATCAGCTGCAGCAATAACGCCTATACCGCCCTGATTAGCAACTGCAGAAGCAAGACGTGATCCAGAATTCTTTACTCCCATAGCACCCTGAATAATAGGTAGCTTTACAACAATATTTCCAATTCTAAGTAATGGGAAATTCATAGAGCACCTCCTTTTATTTGCAAATTGTTAAAGACCTCTTCAGAGGTCAGTTATTTTCCTCTTACTTAAATTAACTTTATCAATATATTCACTAATACGCAATCAACGAATATTATTATTTTTGTAAGTGATGTATAATACAAGCAACTATATGAG
>CAZMNQ010000036.1:0-9884 GCA_964567695.1 uncultured Bdellovibrionales bacterium | reverse complement strand
CGGGGCGAGCGAGCAACAAAACAATCCTGAATTTGAAAAAAGTTTAAGTTGGTCGGGATAGTTGGGCACGAACCAGTCATGCGATTCTACCGTTTCTTCTCCTTCATCCAGGTTACTGATGGTATATTCTCCGCTTGCCAGCAAATTCCAGCCGGTCTTACCCTCGATCTTCCACCAGACTGGACCCTCGATGGTATTCGAACTGCTGTCTCTTTTGAAAAGTGAAGCATCGCTGTTGGATACTTCGGTCCACAACTTTGCGCGAATTGATTGCCCGGGATCAACAGGCTTGCCCGGGCAGTTGTTGCAGTTCGCACTTATTTCATTGCTCGATGTGTCGTAGATGTCGAAATCGGGAACAAGATCAACGCGTGGACCGGAAACGGGCGGAAGAGATGATCCTCCACTGCCCAGTTCCGTTATAGAAGGCATCGGCATAAGCCTCATATTGCCCGCCACAGTTCTGACAGCGATAGCTATACACCCGATCGGTAATCCATCCCCATTCCTGATGAGTCTGGGTATCGCAGAGATTTCCCATCTCGTAACAATCCAGGTAATGAAGGCTTCGGACCCCTTCCTCGTAGGCGAGGATATGGATGAATCCGTCCGGATTGCTTGCCGAAATATTTCTTGTGGGGGTTTCGAAGGAGCAAGCATCGTTATAGTTGTATTCCGTAATATCGATGCTTGTGGCATTGCCGTTAGAGTCGAAATGCATCTTCTCCACCCAAGCAACATGTCCAGTGGTGTCTCCGGGATATGCGCTATTCCAGTATGCCACATCGCCCGGTAGCGGATGATTGTCGACAACTATATCAGCGCTGCCGGAAATCCTGCCCGCCGCCTCATCCCACCTGCCGGCATTGCCCCATCTGTCGCCACTACTCAAGCGATAGTTGTTGTTAAACGGAATACCGTAGTTGTTCAACATGTACGCCACGTAGGATGTGCAATTGTTTTGGCAGAAACGATTAGCATCTTGATAGCACGTCTGGCATCCGGATACGACATTGTATGGATACCCGTGATCGTCGTATCCGAAAGAGTTAGCAGAAAGAAAAACGAGAAACAAAAATGACATTCCCGCAAGCAACTTTCTCATGAAAACCTCCTTTCATTTTTTGCAGAGAGTTTAGCACTAATTCACACGAAAATTACAGTCTGTTTACTTTTCGCATCACCTCCCTTCTCGTTAATATTTATTTGTTAAAAAACTATTCGTCTTCTTTATATTTTCAGTCTATAAATCAAAACTGTTAAAAATTTCCAGTAGGTCAATTTTGACTTTCGATCCCAAGCGGGTGGTCAACTGTTATACCCAATACAATCCAATCTTTTTACATAACCTTCCATTGTAAACAATATTGTTTAGTCCAGTTTCGATTTAATAATAACTGAGACTTTTTAAAACTAACATCCCTGTTTTTACTGAGTCGAGATTATAGAATTGTTCATCCGTATATTCATCGCTCGTGTAAGGTCCACCCAAAAACATAACATATCTATTTCCATCATTAGAAGGCAAACTAAAATGTATATCAAAATTGCTGTTATAGTTTTTACCAATTACAGGAGTAGTTTCCTGACTCATTGGCACGTGTAGTCGAATAACTTTACTAAGCTTTACCATATAAACTTGCTTGAAATTTTGAACATCTATCTTTTCTATCCCTAAAACATTAGCACCAGTGCAAGCCGCTTGAACGCAGAAGCTCTTATCAGTTGTTTCATCCTTAGCTCCCTGTACATATTTTATAAATGTTCCATCGGGTGCTGTTATCGTAAATCCACCAAAACAAGCCGCCCCATCACAGTTAGTATTGTCCTTTTCCCGCAACAACCAATCAGCTGGATATTTTAACGTGAAGCCTTCTTGTTTAGCATAGAAGGTCTCCCATTCAGCATCCCCACTGTTTAATTGAGTAGCCATTGTTTCTTGTGGTTGCGGTATTTTTTCTGCAGGCTTATATTTTTCCTTGTTTCGTATATAGAAACTGTCACCAAAAACAATAGTCGCAATAATCAATACGGCTAACACTCCAGCAATAACAATAGTTTTTTTATTACTCATAACTCGGGTGCATTTTAGATGCTTAATCAGCATCAAACATCTTATTTTAGATTAGCATATCACCATATAACATCAACAGGCGTGATCCAAATATGGTTATATTGGAGGATTTAAGGGCTTTTTGAGGGCTTAAGTTATCAACTGTTTGAGCCTGGACTAGTTTCGAGGGTTGCGTCATTCCTTAGATATATGGATAACATAACAAGCCAACAATTAAAAGAACCAGGCCAAAGCGTCCAAACAGTCGTGGAACCGGCCAAAATCAAATACTGCTTATATGCCAGGAAAAGCACAGAGTCTGAAGAACGACAGGTGCTTTCCATAGACTCACAAATCAAAGAAATGCTTCAGATTGCCGAGCGGGATGGGCTGGATATCGTGGAAATGCGGCGCGAAAGTCATTCAGCCAAAAACTCCAACGAGCGCCCAGTCTTCAATAGTATCATCAAGGACATTCAAGGCGGAAAGTTCAATGGCATTATGACTTGGGCGCCAGATCGGTTGAGTCGAAATGCAGGCGACCTCGGGGCGCTAGTTGATCTCATGGATCAAAAACTGCTGATTGAAATCTGAACTTTCGGACAGCAATTCACCAATTCGCCCAATGAAAAATTCCTGCTGATGATTTTGGGATCGCAAGCCAAACTGGAAAATGACAACCGAAGCGTCAATGTGAAGCGTGGACTCCGCACCCGAGTGGAAATGGGACTTTGGCCGGGAGTAGCGCCGACCGGATATCTCAATGAAAAAATGACTGATCGCAAATGTCAGGTGATTGTTGATCCGGATCGCGCACCAATCATTCGTCAAGTGTTTGAAAAAGTCGCCTATGAACAATGGAGTGGACGAAAGTTGTATCACTGGCTAAAATTTGAAATCCATTTCACGACCAGATACGGAAAACCACTGGCACTGAGCAACATCTACCGCATGCTCCAAAGGCCTTTCTATCACGGTGTGTATGAATATCCGGAAGAAAGCGGACACTGGTATACCGGAAAACATCAGCCTATTATTTCCAAGGAATTATTTGATAAAGTTCAGGAACAATTGAATCGCGATCAGATCGTGCGGGAAAATAGAGAATTTGCTTTCACTAAAATGATTACTTGTGGATTGTGCGGATCGGGCGTGACCGCTCAGGAAAAATACAAGAAACAAAAAAATGGTAATGTCCATCGCTACATTTATTACGGATGCACCCGGGCCAAGGATCTGAATTGCAAATGCGGGTATCTTCGCGAGGACGCACTGATTGAAAGTCTGATCAATCTGATTGATAAAATAGATCTGAATGAATTGGGGCTGAAAAATAAGTTTCATGATGAAGTGATGAGATATAACAGGTTTCAGCGAAATGTGTTGAAAAGACCGGGCAATGAAAAATCGGAAAGCGATATTGATCTCAGAGTTTACGCCAAATATATCCTCAAGGAAGGAAGCATGGTGGAAAAGCGCAAACTGCTAGCGTGCCTCCGAAGCCGGCTGATATTCAAAGATAAGACGCTGACGCTGGAAAAAGCTGAAAAGTGAGCCGAAAATTTGATAAATTGATCGATTTGCGATATAGTTACATTAACAATTCAGCCTAAACTTACGCCTTTTGCGTAGGCATGGCGCAATAATAGATCCTAGTTAATAGAGACGGCCTCATGGTCGGCACTTATTAACTAGGTCAGTGTTTCGAAAGGAATGCTGGGCAATCCCGAAAGGGGTTGTCGCCTGATCCGTGGGGCCTTTTGTGTACCCAAAAAATTCAAAACCAATTAATTACTTTCACTAATAAATAAAAAATCTATGGAGGAAGAAACACAGTCTTCGGGGCCGACTAAAAAATGTCCCCAATGCAAAGAGCTTATTCAGGTATCCGCTAAAAAATGCCCGCATTGTCAAAGCGATCTCAGAAGTTGGATTAATCGGCATCCAATTCTGACATTCTTCTTGATAATCATAGGCATTGGCATCTTCCCGGTGATTATGGCAGGAATAAGTGAAACTTCTGTTCCGCAAAGTCCGACTGTGCAACCCGCCAAAACAACGGAAGGCCAAGCCAGCGTCATAACGGAAACTGATCCCGCCAAGAGAATTGAAGCAATTGTAAAAAGCGTAACTGCCAAACCAGAAATTACTATCTGGGATTCCAAGGAAAAAATGGCTAGCGCAAAAACCCAACCCCCTTATGAAGTCGTGATCAATGCTGGCCAAGGAGATATCGCCAGCTGTAGCTATGCCAAGAATGTTGCTTTTGAAATAATGAAAAAAACTTTATACCGATGCAACCGTAAAGGATAAAATATCGCGAGTCATCTTTACTTCCTGGGGTCATTTGAGAGTGAGTGTCGGATCGGACAACGGCACAAAAACAGATTGGAATGGATCCGGACCGACCAATTTCTGGAAAGTGATGATGCAATATAAGCCGTATGAAGACGAAACTGGAGCTTTGGACAAGAGAACTTGGGGAAAAGCTATAGCGAATGATTGTGACTAAACATCTCAAAACTGGAGCGGGAATGCTCTGGTTTTTTTGGGTTAGCTCATTTTGTTCCATGGATCCAGAGAAATTGTTCGTGGCTTAGAATTTTCCGTATAAATAGGCCAAATTTCTTTACATTAAAGCCGTTTGGAAGTATTATTAAATTAGTAAAATATCCCACAAAACGATGGGGAAATTTAAATTTATGGTGAAAATCAAAGACCTTCCAAAACATGAAATGCCAAGGGAAAAACTGATTGAAAAAGGAGTGAAAAATCTTCGCGACGGTGAGCTCATGGCAATATTGCTGAGAACTGGAACCGAAGGCAAGGATGTGATGAAAGTGTCCAACGAAATTCTAGGTAAATTTCCAAAGAAAAAATTGCTGTCTCTGGATTTTGAAAATTTATCAAAAATTAAAGGGATTGGTCCGAGCAAGGCCTGTTTATTGCTCGCGGCTTTTGAATTAACAAAAAGAGCACTGGAGGTTGAAGATGATAATTTGCCAATAATTATTTCTGCTCGCGATGCTGTGGCGCAACTGCAAGAATTGCGCACTGCCAAAAAAGAACATTTTGTTGTTCTATATCTCAATGCCAGAAACCAGCTGGTTCATAAGGAGACAATTTCGATTGGAACTTTAAATGCTAACCTAGTTCATCCAAGAGAAGTTTTTAAACCCGCGATTGATTGTTTGGCAGTTTCAATAATAATCGCGCACAATCATCCTAGCGGAGAGAAAGAACCAAGCGAAGCAGACCTACTTTTAACATTGAGATTGAAAGAGGCAGGAAAAATTATGGGAATTGAAGTTGCAAAACATTTAATTATAACTAACAAGGATTATAAAAATATAGCCTAAAGAATTATGGGAAATTATAAACAAATATCAAATACCATTTGGAATGTTGCTGATTTATTGAGAGGTTCATGGCATAACTATGAATATCAAGATGTCATTTTGCCGATAACTGTATTGAAACGTTTGGATGCGGCGCTTGAACCGCGTTGAAATTTATTTAGGAAAGTTCGATTCAACAAATATTAAAAAAGAGATAGAAAAAAAGTTAGATAGCCCAGAAACATGTAAGACTTATCTCGATCATCTAAATGGCATTGGACTTCCTGATGGGAAAGTCGCGATTATTGTAAAAAGCAAAGCCAAAATATTTTTGGAAAAATTCGAACATCTTGATTGGATTATAGCCAATAAGGATTTTTTGAAAAATCTTGGCTTATTTGAATATATTGCATCAAGCATTAAAAAATGGCTAGAAGACTCAAAGCAACTTTCAAAAATTGCAGATAATGAGGATAGTTTGGAAATAGCGGATGACATTAAATCAGAAATAGCCAATAACGCCATAAAGTTAATTAATAAAACATCTGACCTACAATTTATTGAAAATGTTAATGTTCAATCATTTTTAAGTAAGGAGGATAAGAAAAATATTTTTGATAAGTTTAAGAATATTTTTGCTGATTCTGATGAATCATTAGAAAAGCGTAAGGACGTCGCCAGACTTCTTTTAAAGAGCAATGCTATTTGGAACGAAATTGAAGTGAATGATATATATGATGTATTGAAAAAAATCAAAAAAACGAAACTCGGGAAAGTCCAGGAATTAAAAGACAAGCAAAAAGAAATCCTGGATTCGTGGGGGTATGATCAACTAGAAGAGGGAGCTGTTAAAAAAGAGGAATAGCGGCAAAATATCAGAGACTAAAAAACAGCGCCTCTGGCGCTGTTTTTTGATGACTTTTTGCCTCTTGTTCCGTGCAAAGTTGGGGGACCTTTTCTCGAGCTTCTAGAGGCCTCAGGGTCTCTCGATAAAAAAGTCTGACTGTTGGGGAAGAGGGATTCGGACCCCCGATCGTGGAACCAAAATCCACTGCCTTACCGCTTGGCTATTCCCCAATATAATTAGCTCTATTCTTTTACCACTTTTGCGCCCATAATTTCCAGAGCGGAATTTATGAGGGAACTTTGCTCGCCCGGAGTGTCTTTGGTGATCACTTCTTTGGGTTGATCTTTGATGCCGGCTTCAATGTTGGTGACAATTTTCAATCGAATTTTCAGTCCTAAAATTTTACCAAGAACTGACTCAACTGTCAATTTATTAGCATGGTCGTTAATCTTTTCTTTATAAAAATCATAGGGCGTGGCGATGGTAATGATATTGCCGTCGACTGCGATGGCTTGGCAACTGGTGAGAAGAGCGGAGATGGAATGATTGTGTGGTTTAATATCAACCAGCAATTTCTTCCAATTGTTTTTCACGGTGTATAAATCTACATCGCCCTCTGGCAAAACTAGTTCCGAGTTTTTAGCTATGGGTGCTTCTGATTGAACAGTTGCTGAGTTTTCTGGAGCTTTTTCAAAGGCCACTGCCGTCGGTCTATTTTTAATCGGCGCAGTTTTCAAATGAACATCGCCTTTGGTTTCTTGAATCGTGTAATCTACGGAATTGGCGGGAAAAGTGTGTGTGGCGCGAATAATGGCAATTTCCAAGGGCAGTTGCGGCAACATCGAAGACGCAATTTTATTTTGCGCTTCGAGCAATAAATTCAGAGTCAAAATTATGGCTGGCAATTCCACTGCTTTGATTTGCTCAGTCATTTTTGCCAGCTGATCTTGAGTGGCTTCATAGGCGAAATGTTTTTTCAGTTCCGGATTGATTTTTAAAAGCATCAGTTGGCGCAAATAGTTGACGAGTGATTTGGTGAAAATTTGCAAATCATAGCCGTCTTGCAGAAACTCATTTATTTTGGCAATCGCACCGGTGACATCCTTGGTCAAAATCATGCCGGCCATTTCCGCAGAAAATTTTCGATCGGTGGTGCCGAGAATTTCTTCCACTTCTTTGGTTGTGATGTTTTTGTCTTCCAGGGCGATGACTTGTCCCAGAAGACTCTCTGCGTCACGCATGCCGCCCTCTGCGGCGATGGCAATCATTTCCAAGGAATCGGCATCCACGGCAATTTTTTCAGCCTTGGCGATGATGGTCAGTTTTTCAATAATATTTTCAATTGGCAGGCGAGTGAAGTCGAAGCGCTGGCAGCGAGAAATGATGGTGGCGGGAACCTTGTGAATTTCAGTGGTGGCTAGAATGAAAACTACATGTGCTGGTGGTTCTTCCAAAGTTTTCAGAAGCGCGTTGAAAGCACCGCTGGAAAGCATATGGACTTCGTCGATGATATAGACTTTGTATTTGAGAGCTGTGGGTGGTAAACCGATTGTTTCACGCAACTCACGGATATTGTCCACGCCAGTATTGGAGGCGGCATCAATTTCGATGATGTCGAGTGATTTGTTTTCACTGATCAATTGGCACGGCTGGCACTTTTCACAAGTTACTGAATCTTTCAAATCATGACAGTTAATCGTTTTCGCTAAAATTCTAGCGATGGATGTCTTGCCAGTTCCGCGCGGGCCGGTGAAAAGATAGGCGTGCGCGACCCGATTATTCTTGATGGCATTGGAAAGAGTCTGGACAATATGTTTTTGCCCGATTATTTCGGAAAAGTTTTTTGGTCTATATTTTCGATACAATGTTTCTGACATAGGAGTGACAATGATTAAGAGTACCCTTTGGTACCCCCTCTGAGAGTATTATATCACAACAAAAAAGAAAAAGAAAAAATGCCCTTTTGAGGCGTTTTCCAGGAGGATAATTATTTTTTGAAAACGATGAATTTGTAGCCGATGAAGTTCCAGGCTAGTCCGGCAATACTGCCCGCTATCGCTCCAATCAATCCTGCTTGATCAGCGCTGAGAGTGGATGAAGATGCAGTGGATGTGAATACTATGGAAGCTGCTAGGACATTAACAATGAAACCAACAACACTGATAATGAAGAATTGAATGAATTCAGAACTTTTTTCTCCATCCTTGTGAAAAGTCCAATACTTGTTCCAATAGTAGCTATTCACGTTGGCAATGATGAAAGAAATCGCCTTGTAGACAGAATAAAAAGTTAAAAAGGAAAGTCCGACTATGACAGTGCCTTTTGAATCAATATTGAGATATGTTCTAAAAACAAAAGTTAGGATTGTTAGAACTCCTAAATCGACTAGGGCATTTAGGATACCCGTAACGCCGAATTTGGCAATTTGCCAAATAACAGCGATTCTTTTGCTTAAGAGATTGGCAATGAATAATCCGAGCGGTGTGCCGATTAAAAAGAAGGGAATAATTCCAATTGCAATTTTGGCATAAAGATCTGGTTTAGCGGCACTTAGGATTGGTAGGAGTAAAAGACCAATTAGTAGTCCAGCTAAAAGACCCAAGCTATAATCTTTCTTGGTTATTGCAGTCGAGGTTATTTGCATATTATTCGTTTAAGGATTTATTAAGTTCTTTTTTGAGTTCTTCGATGTCGGGCGCCCATTCATCAATTATGGAAAAAGCACTTTTTTTTGTTGCGTTAACTTCCGGCTTAATTTCTTCTGTGGGCTCTGATTCAGTTTCTTCGGGCATAGTATCATTATCATCATGATTTTTGTGGGCGTTCATTGTGGCGAAGCTTCTCATTGCGCTACCTGTTTGGATAACATTCTCAATCGAGGCCCAATCAGAATCGATGTCACGTGAAGTGACGAGGGTAACTTCATCGCCCGGTTCCACTTTGAAATAGGTGATGGAAGCGAGAAGCACGCGGAAAGGTTGGCCGTCAGCGGTGATGAAATAGTTGCCATCGGCATCTTGGTTGACAATTCCAATGAGCCGCTTTCTTTCGATCGGTCCGATTTGTTTGTAGACAAAAGAACCTTCTGGGGTAATGGTCAGTTTCAACATATCACCCTCAACAAGTTTTGATTTTGAAGCATAGTTGGCGGGAACTGGATATTGCTTGCCGTCAGTGCCGATCATAATTTGTCCATCAAAAGTTCCTTCAATAACTCGGCCATTTTCGTCTTCATCAAATTTCTTTTTGCGGCCGACTTTCTTTTTGCCTTCCAATTGCAAAAGCATCGCCTTAGCAGATTGCAGGCTTTTCTCGGAATTATATATCATCTCGCGCAGAGCGTTTATTTTAGAAGCGTTATTTTCTAAGTTATCTTTTTCGTCCATTTTTATTTTTACCCACACACCAATTAAGAATTTGAAAAATATTTCAAAGCTTTTGGTTAGTTGGATTTGTTTATTTTTATTTTATACTCTTTGATAACTACCTAATATTCTTAATTGGTGTCGGGGTTTGTTTAACCCGAGCTGGTCGGATAAATTTATTTTTATTTTATATAAAAATTATACTATTATATCTTTCAGTGCGCAAGGGGTGGATAACTTATATTTTGGTGCTATAATAGAAATATGAAAAATAAGTCTCT
>CAZMNQ010000035.1:0-9938 GCA_964567695.1 uncultured Bdellovibrionales bacterium | reverse complement strand
TCTGAGAAACATTCTAACTAGTTTCTTGGTAACCTTTTATTTTGAGCTATCTCGTCCCTCGAGCGTTTATATAAAATCAGGGCTTTATTGAGCCAAAAATATGACCAAGAAAAGATAGGCTATTTCTCTATTCGATTATAAACATCATCATAGCGGATAATATCATCTTCCTCGAAATAATCGCCGGTCTGCACTTCAATAATTTCGAGGTTTGTCTTGCCAGAATTAGACAGGCGATGTTTGTGGGTAGCGGGAATGTAGGTGCTTTCATTTTCATGTAATTCAATATTCAACTCACCATTAATTATGCGGGCTGTACCTTTCACTACTACCCAATGTTCGCTTCTTCGCTTGTGGGATTGTAATGATAGGATGGCGCCAGGGTAAACAGTCAGTTTCTTGACTTTGTGATTAGCATCATCCACCAGAACCCGGTATTTTCCCCACGGGCGATAGCCCATGATGTTGTGGTCAACTTCCTTGCGCTTATGTTCTTTCAAATAGTCTACGATTTTTTTCACATTTTCACTTTTGCCCTTTTTCTGGACTAAGATGCAATCATCATTTTCGATGATGATTAAATCTTCCACATCAGAAGTCGCAATTAGTTTGTCTGTAGCGGAATGGGCAAAAATATTTTTGGAATCAAGAAAAATATGATTTTTCTGTGTGATATTTTTTTCTTGCATAATTTCCGCCAGTGCGTCAAAAGAGCCAATGTCGCTCCAGCCAAAGTCGCCTTCAAAAACAATGACTTTGTCTGACTTTTCAGAGATGGCAAAATCAATGGAGACGGAGGGTAGATTTTTAAAATTTTGTTCAAGCGTTTCAAATCCTTTCGCATATTCAGCAAATATTGCCGGAGCATATTTTCCCAATTCTGAGGAGAAAGTTGCTTCATTAAAAATATACATCCCGCTGTTCCAAACAAATTGGCCGGTGGCAATGTATTGCTCGGCGGTGGCGCGGTCTGGTTTTTCCTTGAATTGCAAAACTTGGTAGCGGGAATTGTTGAATTTGCCCTTTTTGATGTAACCATAGCCGGTTTCCGGAGCGGTAGGTGTGATGCCGATGGTGCCGATGTTGTCAGCCACTTTATACATGGCGTTTTTTACCAACTCCACGAAAACATCAATTTTAGCAATGCTATGATCGGAGGGCAGAAAAATAACCGGATCGGTGTTGGAAATTTCTTCTTTTTCCACGAGATATTTCATAGTCAGGGCAATGGCGGGCGCAGTGTTGAGAGTGGTTGGTTCAGTGATGATCTGCTCTTTGCGGAGTCCTGGAAAAATCTCCTCAATCTGATCAAAGACATTAAAATAGTTATCTTTATTGGTGATGAAATAAATCTGTTCAGCCGGCATTATTTTTTGCATACGCAAGAATGTTTCCTGCAGAAGGGATTTATCGGAATACAAACTGAGAAATTGTTTGGGAAAACTTTTGCGTGACAGCGGCCAAAGGCGAATACCGGAGCCGCCGCAAAGAATTGCACTATGCATAGTTTTATTTTTTAGTTAATTACAGGCAAACCTCCTAAATCCTCTTTCAAAATATTGGTATAGCGAGGATTTTTCTTGAGGGCGGGCTTACCTTCGTGTTCAATTACATAATAAGCAAAACCTTGCATTTGTTTGACGAGCGCATAGTCAGCGTGGCTCGGAAAGCTGGCTGGATCGCGATCTTCGAAATCAACCGGACTGTCATCAATGGTGACAAAATATGTTGTTCCAGTATTAACCACCAGATGGCCAAATTTAGCTGGCATAAAGACTTCTTGGCCAGCCGTCACGGGAATAGCCTTGAATTCGGAAACGACATCCGGAATCATATTGCCCTGTTCATCCTCAGCTAATTTTTGTAGCAGTGCGACGCCTTGGCCATAGGCGATTGTGTAAGTTTCGCTCAGGTCGCCGATATGATAATGCCCATAAGTTTTTATGTATTCGCCACTGATGGTTCCTGGTTCCCAAACGGTCGTATTTTTTTGATTAACTCCACCGCGAATCATGTAATAGTGAATAGTCGGACCAACGCCATTGGGATCCATCAAAACTTCTTGCATTTTTTCATGCGTGCGTGCCGCATAATGTTTGGGCACCTGAGTGAAGTTAATGTTCATAGTTTTATTTTATTTTTCTACGAATTACGAATTTGTACGAATGTACGAATACAAATCTAACTTTATATTATATTAAGACTTAATATATTTAACATTAGTACATTCGTACAAATTCGTAATTCGTAGAAAATTATTTATTTCCAAATGCGTTTGGTGCTGATGTACCATTTGTCTATGTTTGCGAAGCGTTCGGCTGGCAAAATGAGATTTACGATATCAATGTTTTGCACTTTTTTATTGACAGGATAAATATAATCCGGACTATATAAGAAGATAGCTGGAATTTCCGCGTTTAACTTATTTTGAAAATCAGTATAAATTACAGCCCGCTTATTCGCATCAAATTCAGTTCGACCATTCTCAATTAGTTTGTCAGTATCAGAATCACCGAAAAGCGAGAGATTGAGACCCGGGTCTCTTTTTTGCGATGAGTGCCAGAAAGAATAGGGATCCGGATCAGCGCCCAAGACCTGTCCAAAGAGCAGGGCGTCATATTCTCGCGGACGGATGTAGTTTTGTTGGATATTCGAGATGGAGAGATTGTTTATATTAACCTTGATTCCGATTTTCTCCCATTGGGATTTTATTATTTGCGCGGTTTGGGACAATTCCGGCCAATCAGTGGTGGCTAGATTTATTTGCAGAGGCATATTATCTTTACTTCTAATTCCATCATCATTCAGTTTCCAATTATTTGATTCAAGGATTTGTTTGGCTTTTTCTAAATCAAAGCTTCTTTTTTCTTGGGCATCGCTATAGCCGATCATGCCTGGTAAAATCGGTGAATAGATCGCATTGCCGTTGCCATCCAGAACATTATTAATGACTTCTTGGCGATCAGTGGCATAGGCCAGGGCTTCGCGGACTTCATCCGAAGCCAAGGGCACGCTTTTGGTTTGATTGAAAAAAACAGCAAAATATCGGGGGATATTGAATTTATGTATAGCAGTGCTTTGCTGCAGTTTTATGGCAGCCAGTTTTTTGGGAGAAATGTTGCTGATGCCCATGGCTTCTTTTTTATTGTAGGCGGTGATAATGGAATCGTCATCTGAATAAAAATTGAATGAGATTTTTGAGATGTATGGCTTGCCGCCAAAATAATTAGGGAAGGCAACTAATTTATAGGAAAGGATGTTGCCAGTGAAATCTTTTTGGAAAGAAGAATATTTATAGGGACCGCTGCCGATTGGTTCCAGATTGAGATCGGTCAAAGAAAATTTTTCCGGTGCGACTGATTCCCAAATATGTTTCGGTAAAATTCCAAAGGTCAGATTATTGAGAAACCCGGTGTAGGGAGTTTTGATTTGAAAATTTAATGAATAGTCATCCGAACTGCTGGTTTCAATGCCTTGCCAATTGGAGCGCAGCGGACTTTTGTAAGCGGGATCCGAGATTAAATTAATCGTGAACAAGACATCAGCTGCTGTCAGTTCCTGTCCATCGTGCCATAAAACACCTTTTTTCAGGTGAATGGAATATTGTGTTTTGTCATCGGAAATTTCATAACTATCTGCCAGGTCATTTGTGATACTGCCTTGACTGTCATATTTGAACAAGCTGCTGAAAATTATTTGACTCAGATCATCATCAGCATTATTAGAGGCGGAGATAATCGGGTTGATGTGGGTTGGTTGTCCGACGATGCCCTCGATATATTCTCCACCGTAGGTGGCGATGGCTTGAGTTTTTAAATAATAAAACATAAGGCCCCAGCTTAGGAGAGAGCCAATTAGCACAAAGATTAGGAGATAGAAAACAATCTTTTCTTTGAGATTAAGAATTTGGACTATTTTTGGCCATTGATTAAGTGGTAGCCATTTTTTTCGGGGATAGTTACTGATATATTTAGCTTAAGGATTAAGAGGTTTTGTTAACAATTATCAAATTTATAATAGCTAAGATTACAAAAGCTGTAGCGAGGATAGAAGAAAAGAGCACTAAAAATTTTTCAAACCCTCTTTTACTGTAATAGCCTCCGAAGTCTCCTCCAAAAGTGGAAGAAAGGCCTGCTCCGCGATTTTGCAGCAGAATGGACACAATGAGCAGGATGGCGATGATAATTTCACTTATGTTGATGATTTTTAACATTTTTTTAAAATTTATTTAAATTACCCTTATCTCTGTGCAGATGGGAGATAAGATGGTTGATTATACTAAAAATAACGACCCCCCAAAAAGCTGGCCAGAAGCCCTTAATTATCAGTTGATCCAAAAATTTGTCAGCCAAAAGCAAAAGTCCGACATTGATGATGATATTGAAAAGTCCCAGGGTCAAAAAGACGACTGGCAGGGCGATTAATTGAATAATTGGCTTAATTAGGGCATTTATGAGGCCAATTACAACTCCAGCCATCAAGAGATCAATTAGTGAACCGCTAAAAAGAAAGCCGGGCACGAGTTTCGTGGCTATTAAAATGGCGAGACAATTGGCTAAAATTCGCAGTAAGAGCTTCATAAAGTTCAATAATAAAACTTATAGTAGTCTAGCATAACTATGGGCGTTTGGTCAATCCTGCAGACTAAGGTTTTATAACAAAATAACTTATACGATTTCGCACTCATCTTCACATCATCTTTGTTCTAAAAAATTCTCAAGGTATATTGATACACTTTCAAATTTTTTAAAACAAATCTGACGCGAATCTGAACACGAACTTGCACAACTTATTTTATTATAAAGCCTTTGATTTTTTGACAATAATAGTTTTCAATTTAAAAACACTTTTACCGGAAACTTTCATTTTCAGCTTCTTTTTGGTCTCGCGAGTCTCGGCTTTAGTTTTTTATTATTTTTGTTCGGCATTTGTTTTGTTGGGTTTGTTGTGGTTTAATTATAGCATAAAATATGGTAGGATAAAGTTGTTGGTATGTGTAAAAACAATGAATTAGTTGCATAAGGTATGAATTAAGGCATAGGTAAATTAAAAAATAATTTTTTAACAAAACAAAGTCATGAAAGAAACCTATAAAATAACAGTAATTTATTTGGTAATTTTTTTATTCCTTACATCTGGATCGTATTTCATGCAAAGGTGAAGTGGTGCTATTTTTGAATATGAATACTATAGGACGACAGATTGGTCTGATACCTTGCAGTCCGTATCCGATAATATTCCACTCGAATATGAGAAGGGCGCAGGGGCTTATGATGATATGGTAAGTGGCGCTATAGCAAACGGAAGCAACCCTGCAAATATAATTGATAAATTCACTTTTTCTAACTACAGAGTTGATAGTACGGATAGTAATCTTAAAAATCTAGGAAGCATTTTTTTACTTATATTGCTTGTTATTTATTCCTTTCCAATAATTTTGGTCAAAAAAAATCCTACATACAAGACAATGTTATTTGGAGTTTTTGGTGCAATTCTTATGGGATGGGCTAATTGGTTGTTTTTATCAATGAATTGGTTTATTTCCATTGATGTATCAGGCGGTCCTGGATATATTTTTATAGTATTTGCATGGGCTCTTTCGGCACTTATATTATTAATAGAAGCGCTCATTCTATTCTTCTACATATTGTGGAAAATTAAAAAGCAAAAAAATTTGAATGCACAAGCCGGTCAGTTATAAGTTGCCGTATGAAATTTAAAAATAGTATGTCGAAATGGGCTTTTCGATCTTTTCCACTAGATTAATGTAGTGGATGTTTTTTTATAAAATTTTAGTATTGGGGTGTTTAGTATTTTTTTTGATTTTTAATATTTAGACAATTTTTATGCTGTAGCATAAAAATTGTTGAAACTTTGAAATGATGATATGATTAAATAAGGTTAGAATATTTATAAAATAATCTAAAGCACGGATGAAAAATGGAAAAGAAATAGGAAAGATAATATTAAAAGGTATTTTGGCTTCCGGTGGCATTGCAGTTGCCGCCACTTCGCCGTATTTTGTTTCACGCGCGTTGCCAAAAATTTTCAAATATGCCAAATATGAATTGAAAAGGAGGAAAAAAATTAAAAATTTTCAGCGGTCATTTTATTATTTAAAAAGTCAGGATATGATACGGACAGAAAACAGAGGCGGGCAGATTTTTATTTCTTTGACCAGTGAGGGCAAGAAGAAGGCTGGAAAACATCAAATTGATGATTTGATCATCAAGCCGGCGAAGAAGTGGGATAAAAAATGGCGGGTTTTGATTTTTGACATAAAAGAAAAACATAAAATAAAAAGAGAATCTTTGCGCGGGAAGATAAAAGAGCTGGGATTGTATCAATTGCAGGAAAGCGTATGGGTGTGCCCGTATGAGTTTCAAAAAGAAATGGAAATATTAAGAGCCTTTTTTCAGCTCAAAAATGATGAAATGAAAGTAATTACTGCATCGGAAATAGAAAATGATGAAAAAATAAAAGCATTTTTTAGGATTGGTTGATTGGCAATTTTTGAATGGGATTATTTTTGATATAGAAATGGGGGTATAATATTTAGACAAATTTAATGCTGTAGCATAAAAAATGTCGAGACTTATTTTTGATAAACAGGCTCATTCTTTTATATAATTAATATTGCCAGCGATTATGAAATTTAAGATTAACAGTAAATATAAACCGGCCGGGGATCAACCGCAGGCCGTGGAGAAATTGGTGGCAGGGTTGCGAGCTGGGAAAAAGTTCCAGACGCTTTTGGGTGTGACAGGGTCGGGCAAGACTTTCACGATGGCCAATGTGATTGAAAGGGTGCAGAAGCCGACTCTGGTCATCGCGCCGAACAAAACTTTGGCCGCGCAATTGGCGCAGGAGTTCCGGACTTTTTTTCCAAAAAACGCTGTGGAATATTTCGTGTCCTACTATGACTATTATCAGCCAGAAGCGTATATTGCATCCTCGGACACTTATATTGAAAAAGAATCGCAAATCAATGAAGAAATTGATCGCTTGCGGCACGCTTCTACATTGGCCTTGCTGGCGAGAGAGGATGTAATTATTGTGGCGTCAGTTTCTTGCATCTATGGTTTGGGCTCCCCGGAATATTATCGGGATATTTCATTGGAAATCGAAGTGGGGCAAAAAATTTCACGGGATGAAATTGCGAAGGAATTAATTGAAATGCAATATTTGCGCACTGATGTTTTGGGTCGCAGTAAGTTCCGTATGACGGGTGAAACAATCGAAATAATTACGCCGGCGCGGGAAATCGTGACGCGCATTGAACTAAAAGAGGGACAAGTTGTGAAAATTTTTGAATATGATTTTTTGACCGGTAGTGAATTGGGAAAGCTGGAGCGAACGCTTATTTTTCTCGCCAAGCATTTTGTGGTGCCGGAACCGATTATGAAAGAAGCGCAGGGTGAAATTGAAAAAGATTTGGAAAAGCAAGTTGCTCTTTTGAAAAAGGCCGGTAAATTGTTGGAAGCCGAAAGATTGAATCGAAGAACGAGACAAGACATCGAAATGATGCGCGAGATTGGGTATTGCAATGGCATTGAAAATTATTCCCGCTATTTAACCGGTCGAAATTCAGGCGAAGCGCCGGATACTTTGATAGATTATTTCCCCGCCTCGACTCGCAGAGACGACCGCTCGTCGAGGCGAGGCGGGCCTAAAGACTTTTTGATAATAGTGGACGAGTCGCATGTGACGATTCCGCAGATTGGTGGGATGTTTAATGGCGATTTTTCCCGTAAAAAATCTTTGGTAGACAATGGTTTTCGTTTGCCGAGCGCTTTCGACAATCGACCACTGAAGTTTCAAGAATTTGAAAAGAAAATAAACCAACTTATTTTTACTTCAGCGACACCGGCGGAATATGAAAGAAAAAATTCGCAGCAAGTGGTGGAGCAAATTATTCGTCCGACTGGACTCATTGATCCGGAAATAATTATTAAGCCCGCCAAGGGTCAAGTCAAAGATATTTTGCCGGAAATTGAAAAAGTGGTCGCGAAAAAGGAAAGGGTTTTAATTACGACGCTGACCAAAAAAATGGCAGAAGACCTTTCGGAATTTTTGAAAGAGAATCAAATTAAAACTGAATATTTGCATTCGGGCGTGGACACTTTGGATCGCATTCGAATCCTGGAAAAATTGCGGTGCGGAGAATTTGATGTTTTGGTGGGTGTGAATCTTTTGCGCGAAGGTTTGGATTTGCCAGAGGTGTCTTTGGTGGCGATTTTGGACGCAGATAAGGAAGGATTTTTGCGCAGTGAAACTTCGCTCATTCAAACGATTGGCCGGGCAGCTCGAAATGTTTCCGGGCGGGTGATTTTGTATGCCGACAGCGTGACGGGCTCAATGAAACGTGCGATTGACGAAACCAACCGCCGGCGTGCTGTGCAAACAGCTTACAATAAAAAACATCACATCACTCCACAGACCATCAAGAAAAATATTGAATCCATTGTGGATCACGAAATCAAACCGGAATTTTCCCGTGATTTTGCCGAGTTGGAATCTCTAGAGGATATCCAGGGCTATATCAAACAAAAAGAAAAAGAAATGAAAGAAGCTTCCAAAGCCTTGCAATTTGAGCGGGCGGCAATTATTCGGGATGAAATTATCCAGTTGCGGAAATTGCAGTTGAGATAAAAAGTTATCCACACCCTAATCATTTTTTTGTTAAAAAGTGGTATAATAAAAGAGTCGAAAAGACAAATAAAAAAAGCCTCTAACATATACAAAAAAAGATGAAAAAAATAATTATATCCCTGAGCTTAGCAGTATCATTTTTATTTTCATTAGAAGTGATGACGGTAAAAGCATCGACGAGGTTATTGTATGAAAATTTTGATGATCAGGTAATCGATAACCCCTCGTGTTTATGGGAAATGGGGTGCAGCAGATGGTGTGGTGGAGGGAGATGTATATAATCTGAATCAAGTAGGATACAACGGCAAAGGTTACTGCTTTACATCGACGACAAGAATTCCAGATAATGAGGCTTTTCTAGGGTGGGAAAATGGTCATACAGGATTCATGGGTCTGCCAGCCACATGGCCAACCAATGAATGGTATGTTTCGTTCTGGGTCAGATACCCAACATTTACTTCTACGGTGTCGCATGAAAATATAAAACTTTTTTATCCTAAATGGGATGGTGGCGACAGTCACTCGGCTTTTGATGATACAGGGCAAGGCTCTCTTTACCATTCTGAAAAATCAAATGGCGTATATGTGACTAACAGTAATTGGGTAAAGGTTGCTGGCATTAATAATGGTGCTTGGCATCATGTTGAATTTTACATGGATTTTGAAAAAGGTATTAGTAGATTTTGGTATGATGGCAATTTGGCGTGGGACAAAAATTGGGGACCTGGCACCTTTACAACGCCTGTCAAGATGTATTACTTCACTTTTGGTTCAATTGATGCTTCAGGTGACAGTATATTTAATCGCCAGTTTGACGAGATTGAGGTATGGGATGGAATGCCGGGAACATTAATCTGCACCGAATCCTGGACTTGCAGCGCTTGGACTAATTGGAATACTTGTACAAATAATTTACAATCTCACTCTCAAACTTGCATCGACGCCAATAGTTGTGGAACTACAACTTCCAAACCAATTACCACAGAATCGCAAGCTTGTACTTCAGTTACCACCTACAATCTCACTAATTTCACTCAACTGGTCACGGATTGGTTAAAAGCCATCGCTTCTTCTCCAGCGGATGTAAACAAAGATGGCAAGGTTAACTCGCAAGACTTGGGGATTATGATGAGCAATTGGCAAAACTAGTTTTTTTTGAAATAGATATAATAAAAGGCATCCGAGTCGCGACACGGACGCCTTAATTGATTGTAAGAGGATAATCATCCCACTACGATGGATATGATGGCAGTAAAGTTACCAAAACTATCCTCCCTAAACAGTAT
>CAZMNQ010000034.1:0-10535 GCA_964567695.1 uncultured Bdellovibrionales bacterium | reverse complement strand
CGACTCCTTCGGGGCATTTTCCCCACACCCCTTTTTCTTCCCGCCCCGCCCGAGCAGAATGCGGTCAGGAATTTTTCAGGAAATCGGTTCGGACTTTGTTGTAAATATACTCAATTGAAAAACAAAGCTTTAGGAAACTTTGCTTTTTTATCTCTTTATATTTTTGGCCGTCCTTGAACCGAACCCATCCATTCGCGGACGGCAACAAGGAACTCCCGATTGTTTATAGTGAAATAACAATATCTAAACTTTAGATATTGACTTTTTACATATACGCTTGTAGTATATGGACAAGACAATCAAGACAAAAGAATATGCTAGATTTATTGAAAGGCTGCGAAAAGCAAGGCTGGAAGCAGGACTCAAGCAAATTGATGTTGCAAAGAAAGTGAAGCGTCCGCAATCTTATATTTCTAGAATTGAATCTGGCGAATATAGACTTGATATTTTGGAAGTCAAAAGACTTGCAAAGATTTATGGAAAAAGCATCGAGTATTTTTTGAAATGATTTATTTATATGGCAGCACTAGTAAGGGAAAATAAAATTGAGGAAGCGTTGGCTGTTTTAGATAAAACGAAAGAATTAGATACTCAGACAAATAAAGACACTGCCGTTGCTTTACGAACGAAGATAAATGAGTTTCAAAATCCGCATTATTTTAAAAGAGATTTAACAGAAATGTCCGACAGCGATTTTGACCTTCTGCAGAAAGGTGAGCTAAAAACATCTTTTATTAATCATGAAGAGTTAAATAAGCTTTTTCTTGCAAAGCTACAAGAGAATGCTAATCAGAGAGCTATATATATCTCTGAGGCGGAAGAATTAAAGAAAAAAGCACAAGAAGAAGAACAAAAAGCAGCAGAAAAAAAGAAAAAAGAACAAGAAGAATTAGAAAAGAAGCAGAACGAGACATTATCGCAAAAAAATGCTATTTAGAAAGGCAGAATCTTATCTAGGTTATTCCGCATTTTCTCATGATGGGCTGGTTAATCAATTAGAGTACGAACAATTTTCACACGCTGACGCCGTTTATGGTGCAGATAATTCTGGTGCTGACTGGAATGAGCAAGCTGCCAAAAAAGCCAAATCGTATATGGAATACTCAGCTTTTTTACGCGGTAGTTTAATTGCGCAGCTAAAGTACGACAAATTCACACAAGCACAATCAGAGTACGGAGTTAATGCTATTGGTCTATAATATCCTTAGAGGATTTCCCCGTGGCTTGCCGCGATGGTGTTTAATGAGCAAAAGATAAACATGAAAGTAATGCAATTAAGAAAAGAAACTAACAGAAGAGAGCTAATTGATTTTTATCTTAATATAGAAAATGATAAAAAAGATAAGGAAATACCTTCTGATTATAATTCTCTGGATTGGAATAATGCGAATGAACTGGATTGCTGGTTGCTAAATAATGGATACAAGCGCGGTGTCATATCTGGGTTTAAAAAATGGGCATATGTAAAACTTTCAAAGGATGACATTTTGGACTTAGCAATTTCTGATTCCATACCACAATTCAAAAATAAAGGTCAAAGATTGAGAGATTTGATGGACACAAAAGAATTTATGGCGTGGAAGCCCAATAAAGATCCATTGCCTATATGGTATGACTCACTATCAAAAGGCGTATTTGATGAAAAATTTTCAATCATAATGCGTCCTGCTTGCGAAAGTGAAAAAAGGCAAGGAACAAAATTTTATATTGAGGATGGAACAGGCAGAGCTCTTTGCTATTTGCGAAGTATTTTAAAATTAAATAAGGAGTCTGAAATGCTTGGATTCATCGGCTATGCTCCTGATCAAGAGAGTATTTTTTTACAAAAAGAACTCGACGAGGAATTTTCAAAAGAAAATTGTAGAAATTATTTGACCATTGAGTTGTTGGAAATTGCATGTTCCAGAAAACTAACTAGATAATTTTTTTGAGATGTCAAAATTAATTTTTATTGTTGGACTGCCTGGCTCTGGAAAAACTGAATATGTTAAAAAAATAAATAGAGATAATAAATTTGAAGTACTAGATGATTTTAAGGGCAATGCGATCTTAAATAGGAGCGATTTTACTTTTAGCAGTAGGTATTGTGATTTAATAAATTATTTAAAATCTAATAAAAATTGTATCGTTACTGATATAGATTTTTGCAAAATAATTTCGAGGGAAGATGCGGAGATTGTTATAAATGGCTGGGAATTGGGAGTTGAAATAGAATGGGTATTTTTTGAAAATAATCCTAAGCAATGTACAAACAATGTTAAAGAAAGAGCTATCCGATTAGGAAAAAATGAAGACGATGCCTTATCTAAGATAAAAAAATACACAAACGAGTACAATATTCCTATAGAGGTAAAGGCTTTAAGTGTTTGGAATCCATAGAAGAAAGATTAAACTATATTTATGCAGGAAGATGATAAAAAAATAACAAATGAAAGTGCAACCCCAAAAGTAATAAGGGGCGCTTTGCAAATTGTTGGGGGAGCAGTTCCTTTTGCTGGTGGTTTGCTTTCTGCGGCGGCAGGCGCTTGGTCAGAAAGTGAACAAGAACGAGTAAATAAATTTCTTCGTCATTGGATAAAAATGCTTGAGGATGAAATAAAGGAAAAAGAAAAAACTATTCTCGAAATAATGGTTCGATTAAATATTCACGACGAAGAAATTGCTAAAAGATTAGAAAGTAAGGAATATCAATCGCTTTTGAAAAAAACATTTCGAGAATGGTCTGGAGCAGAAAGCGACGACAAGAGAATTTATATTAGAAATATACTCGCTAACGCCGCCGCTTCGTCAGTGACAATCGACGAAGTCATCCGTCTCTTTATTGATTGGCTCAAAATGTATTCTGAACTTCACTTCAAAGTTATCGCGGTAATTTATAAACATGGAACAAATGGGGTTTCTCGTGGTGGCGCGTGGAGTGATTTAGGAAAGGTAGAAGTTGCAGAAAATTCTGCTGATGCGGATTTATTTAAATTGCTTTTTCGAGATTTGAGTACGGGCGGAGTAATTAGGCAACATCGCGAAGTTGATTACTACGGAAATTTTGTTCCCAAAACGTCACAACGCCGTCAGAAAGGATCTGGACCAAGGCCTATTACTTCTGCGTTTGACGATGAAGATTCATACGAACTTACAGAACTAGGAAAACAATTTGTGCATTATGCAATGACCGATTTGCCATTAAAAATTGAATATAATCCTGAAAATAATAGTAACGAATAGCGACCCCCCGCTTTCCGCCGTTCCGATTTCTCGGAACTCCAAAACCTGAAATTTCCCCACATTTTTTTTGATTTTGCGCGCGCCGTTTTTTCTTTTTGAAAGGAATGGGAATTTTCAGGTTTTGGGATGCAATTCGCCACAGCGAATTGCGGGCGGAAGCGGGGCGGAGCAGATTTCAAAAGTTTCCTGCCTACCGGACAGGCAGGTCTTGGAAAAAAGTTCGAGCTTGAGCGTAAAAGCAGCTCCAAAATTAAAAAGTTCTAGATAAACCTAGGACTTTTTAATTATAAAAAAGTGAGTCAATATGGGTTTCTAGAATGTACTTATTAGTGTAGGCTAAGATTATGAATACTAATTTATATATTCATGAAGAGAAGCGTTCAGTGTGGCGCTCAAATTTTTCGTTTAGCGTGGCGGTTTTGCTGATGCTGGTTTTGTCCGGCGGAGTTTTGTGGTTTTTGAGAAGTGGCTTGGATGACATTTCCGAACAAACTGTTTATACTGGTGTTTTTGCTAATCGCACAGATGCCAGTGAGGTGTTTGTTCCGGAGGATAATAAAAAACAGGCTTGGCATTTTTCTCCCGAACCGATTTCGATGGCTTTGATAAAAAACAATGGTTGTGTGGCGGATGGATTTTTATCGGGCTATGGCGACAAGACGAGTGAAATTGCCAAGACGATTAATCGTTCCAAGTGCGTCTATTTGCATCGCGCTTTAGAAACCTGGCTGAAACCGCCAGACTTTGCGGAAGCGGTCGTTATTATGGAAAAAATTGATAAGAAGCCCTTAGTGTATGGCATGTTTTTGGCGGAAGCGATTTCAACGCGGAAAAAATATACTGATCCGGTGGAAGGAGAAAGACATTATTTTGAAAAGATGTGTCGTGAGGGCACGGAAGGCAGATGGGGCAACGATACTTGCGTTCCGACTATTCAAAAAGTTGAGTATCGCAGATATTTGAAAGCAATCACGCATCGTGCCATGGACATGGGCATTCAAAGTTTTCTGTTTGGGCAAATTCAATTGCAAGATGAGCATCCGAATTCCACAGAAACTGAGATAATAAAAATAATTGCTGATATGCGCCAATATGCCCAAGAAAGGGGCATGCAAATTATTATTGGGGCGCAGACGGATGATATTACGGATGAAAAATATCTGCGACTGTTTGATTATATCGAAGGCGGTGTCGGCATTGATGATCAGGGAAGAGTGGAAAATCAACCGTGCTCGAGCAATCATGTTAGTTGTTGGGCATTGTTGTGGGATAAAAAATATAGCACCAAGGCTAACAATGTTTTGTTGCATTTGGATTGGAGTGGGCTGACTTGGGATGATATGGGAATTTTTGCCCGAATGCCAGCTGACAAGAGAAGTGCCACTCTGACTAGTTTATATCGAAAATTTACTTCACAAAAAATGGGCTTCATGATGCCATTTTTAGCGGTGCTTAATCATGACAATGACGGTTGTTATGGTCCGAACAAAAATTTCTATACACCGAGCGAGAAATATAAATGCAAAGATGAGGCGGATATAAATGCGATTATGCGGGAGCCTGCGTTGTAGTTTTTTTGTTGTGATTAATATGGTAATATTCAGGCATGATAGAAAATAATAAAACTAAAATAGCGTTGTCTTCGGTGGCTATAGTTATTATGATTGCCACTGCTTTTTATTACTTCAAAACTTTAGAGAGCAAGAAGGTAGAAATTAAAAACAGCGAAAATGTAGCTCAAACAAAGGATAATGCAAGCGATAATCCAGTTGAATCTGAGCAGGCTGTTCAGCCGGAAATTGTTCAAGATACGCCAAAAGTCGAAGAAAAAAAACAACCAATGGCGCAAGATACTGCTGATAAAAGCACTGAAACAAGCAAAAAGTCCGCCAGCGGTGACAATTCAGTGAAGATAGTGGACAAATTGGTCAATTTCGGCTTTCAGCAGGCAAAAAATCGCTCTATCGACACAATTATCATTCATTCGTCATACGATGCGATTGGCAAGGATCCTTTTAGCATAAGTGGCATAATCAAGGAATATGAGGAATATGGCGTCTCAGCGCATTATTTAATTGGTAGAGACGGCGTGATATATAGATTAGTTGCGGACAAGGACATCGCCTATCACGCAGGCGCCGGTAAGGTTCCAGATGGCCGTACAGGCATAAATGCTTTTTCACTTGGCATTGAAATGGTAAATACCAAAACGGATGATTTTACGAACAAGCAATATGAGGCGTTGAATGGCTTGATTAGCAAATTGAAAAAAGAATATAAAATTAAATATGTTTTGGGGCATAATCAAATTGCGCCGAACAGAAAAGATGATCCGTGGAATTTTGATTGGAATAAATTAAAATAAGCCTCAACCGGAGGGCTGTTTTTAGAGTGTAAAATTTTAGCGATATGGGCACTGTACTATTCCGGCGCGTCTTGATATAATAGACAGCGCATTAATGAATAAAAAATATTTTATGCTGATAGAAAACAAAATGGAAAAAATGCTGCTGAGTTTGGCGGGTTTTTTCTTGCTAGCGTTGATTGCAATGGGATTTAAAATTCAAAATGATTCTAAAAAAATTGCGTTGCTTACCACTGAATTAGTTCCAGATATGCAAGCGGATCCCGGCTTGGCGGCGCAAGATGCCATCAAAAATAATCGCGACAGCAAATTGAATGCGGCGGCGCATGCTCCGCTGACAAATTCTAATACGCAAACGACAATCAAAACCGTAATTCCGGGGAAAACAATTACTCAAATTGTGCCGGCAACATCGTCTTCGACCACAAGTTCCTCAACTAAAAAAACCAAAACATCATAATTAAATTTTAAAATAAAAAAAATATTTTTATGAAAATTTTAAAAGAAAAATTATTTCCTCTCGTCTTGCCCTTTGCGGTCATAGCGACAATCATTGTCTTGTGGGCGCCGGGAGTTTTTCCGATGATTAGTTATTCCAGAGCTATTAATACAGCCTGGGCGGAGGATGATGAGGATGAGGATGAAGATGATGATGAGCATTTTCAGGTGATTGATACGAGTCCGTCAGACGAAGCTGTTAAAAAAAATGAAACCAAAACAATCACAACAAAATTGGCGGATACGATTACGCAAACCACGACAACCACGATTCAGCATGACAGCGATGGTGATGGAAAGTATGACAGTGAAGATACGCATCCGACTATCAGTGAGTATTTTATTGTAGTAGATGATAATTTAAATGGGATTGATGATCAGTATGAAGAATAGTTTGCAAAATAGAAGTTTAAATTTTCGTGCGATGGGCACGGATGTTTCCATCGAAATCGCAGACCTATGCGGACTTGACGCGGACTCATGCAGAAAAAATGTTTTCAAAATAGTTAGGGAGATTTTTGCTGAAAATGAAAAGATATTCAGCCGATTTCAAAAAGACAGCGAACTTTCCAAAATAAATAACAGTGTTGGAAAAGAAATTGCAGTTTCCGAAAAAATGTTTGAAGTTTTAGAGTTGTGTCTTAAATTTAATAAAATTTCTAACGGATATTTTGATCCGCGAATAATTAAAAATTTGGAAATAATCGGTTATGATAAAGATTTTGGGATAAATGATTTGAACAGTACGGAAAGTCGAGAAATAGAATTAGAAAAATTTGAGACTGATTTACGGGAGGATTTAATTTTAAACTTGGAACATAAAACAGTTTTGGTTAAAAAAAGAATAGATACAACAGGCATTGCCAAAGGCTACACGGTAGATGAGGCGGCGCGATATTTAAAAAAACAGAACTTTGAGAATTTTGTTGTGGATGCCGGTGGAGATATGTATGCCTATGGTAAAGATAGTGAGAATCAGAGGTGGAGAATTGGCGTGGAGGGCATGGATGATAATAGAATTATGTTGTCATTAGATAATGAAGGAATTGCAACTTCGGGAATTTCCAGAAAGCGCTGGCGAATTGGTGAGAAAAAAGTGCATCATCTCATTAATCCCAAAGATCCGGAAAAATTTTCTTATGATATAAAAACGGTAACGGTCATTGAGGAAAAAACCGTCGAAGCGGATGGGCGGGCAAAAGTTCTGGTGTTGATGGGCCGAGAAAAAGGTTTGGAGTTTGCAGATGAAAATAATATTAAGGCACTGTTTCTGGACTATCGTGGTAATGTTTATTTGTCGAAAGCGATTAGGGAAAATATTGTTGAATAATTTTTTAATTTCCAATTTTTAATTTTATAAATACCTTGCCTACCGGCAGGCAGGAATCTTAATTTTTTAAATTTTTAAACCAACTTTGTCTGAGAGTTTGGATATTAAAAATTAAAACATTATTTAAAAATTATAAAATTAAAAATTATAAAATTGAATATGAGGAGAATAGTTTTGATTTCAATAAGTGTGGTTGTAATTTTAATTTTTGCAAAAGTATCTTTTGCTGAGGAAAATAAGGTCGATTACAAAGGCGAAGTTATTGTTGATAGTGATTTGGATGGTCTGACTGACAAGGGTGAGCAGCAAATTTATCAAACAGATCCTGGCAATCAAGATACGGATGGCGATGGTTATTTGGATGGCGCGGAAGTTTTGGCCGGCACTGACCCGCTGGATGCTTCGGATTATCCCGGTCATCGTGTGGCAGATTTGGAAAATAATAAGATTGACCTAGCGACGCCTTGGACCTGGTATGTTGCTCGCGCGGCGGGCATAGTGGGGTTTATCTTTCTGTGGATAACAATATTTCTAGGTCTGGCGATTCGCAATCCCATGCTCAAGAAAATTGTGGAGCCGATTTATAGTTTTGATTTTCATTGTTTTATGGCCGCCGCCTCAGTTTTTTGGGTGCTAGTCCATGGCACGAGTTTGCTTTTTGATCATGCGATCAGTTTTAGCATAAAAGATGTGACAATTCCATTCTATGCCAATTCTCCGCTGATACATACCAATGCGCTGGCTTTGGGCATCATGGCTTTTTATGCGCTGGTGATTACGACTATCACTTCGTACCTTCGCAGTCATATAAAGCATTGGTTATGGCGCGTGTTGCATTTTTTAAATCCCATCGCTTTTATCTTCGTGGTTCTACATGGTTATGTAATCGGCACAGATATGAAAAACATTTGGATTAGCGGCGCGTATTTGCTGGCAGCGGTTATATTGGCGCTAATTTATTTTTCTAGTTTGTTTTTTGTGATAGCGAATAAGATTAAACAAAAACAACTCAGAGGCTAAAAATTATGAATATCGAAATTAAAATTGAAAATAAAATCGTGGAGATAAGTCTTGTGGATAAAAAAAATCTGGTAGATCAGATTGTTATTGCCGAAGAGCATCGGTTATCGGAAGATTTGCTGCCGACGATTGATAAGTTGTTACAAAAAAATAAATTAACCCCGCAAGACATCGCTAAAATGACATTGCAATCAGATCTCGGCGAAAACTTCACCACTTATCGCATCGCTAAAGCGGTTGTTGATGCCTTCAATTGGGCAAACAAAATGATTTCCTGAAACTCGGTTTTAGGAACAATCTTTTTGCACAATCAAAAAACCGAGTTTTTGCTGGGTGAAACGCTTAGTTTGACACTGAAAATTGAAAGAAGTATAATTTGTTTATGGAAAATAATAATATAAAAAAAGAAGTAACCCTTGAGGCGATTGCTGAGCTTATTAAAACGAGCGCTGATGAAAACAGAAAAATTTTGGAGACTAAGATTGAATCTTCTGCCGGTGAATTGGCAGCAATGACTCAGAATCATTTTTTAATATTGGAGGCTGATGTAAAGGGAGTAAAATCCGATGTCTCAGGTCTAAAAATTGATGTTGCAAATCTTAAATATGATATGAATGAGGTAAGGGGTGAAATGCATGAAATGATTGAAAAGCAGGATCAGACAATTACGCTTTTGGATGGTTATGTAAAATCTACGGAAGATGCTAAACAAGAGGCGCAGATTGTCAAAAATGAAGTCGGTGAAATTAAAAATGTTATAAAGCAAAAATTCGGGGTAGAAATCAGAGCGACTGTATAATTTGACTTTAGCGAAAAAATCTGCTATACTTAATATAAGTTAAAAGACGGGCTTGCCTCGTCGAAGTTATACGAAGACGGGTGAATGCCGTCTTTTTTGTCTTTCTAAATCAATAAAAACAAAAAAAATGAGCAGAGAAGCTTTTGGAGGAGTTGTTCAGACACTTGAGAAGGTTAAAAAGTCAGTCCAGGAAAAATGGGATGGCTTTAAGAAAAAATTTGAAGGGACAAAGACAGAATTGTCACAGGAAGTGATGGGCGCTAAGTCCCCTGAAGATTTGATTGCTTTAGGTAAAAACTCCAAGCGCAAGGAGAGGCTTTGCAATTGGAAGAAGAGGGCGTGAAACAAGAAGAGGGGCGAGGAGAAAATTTAGAAATGGATAAAGTTGAAATGATCAAGACCGATCAGGTAGAAGGTTTCGAAATGAATGAAACTTTTGATGAAACCAAAGCGGCGGAAGAGGCGGCCAAGGAAACAGCCCGAATTGCCAAAGAAGCTGCGGCTATAGCCGAAGCAGAAGCCACGCAACTGGCGGCAGTTCGCTCAAAACTGAGTGGGGAAAGTGTTAAAACAGAAACAGCGCCAGCGTCGGAGAGTGTCGAGTCTTCCAATTTGGAAAATGCAGATTTGGCAGCAGAATCAAATAAAGAGTCTATTGAAAATGAACCCCTTGGTCCACTTATGCAGAAATATAGTTCAGATATCGAGGCACGTATCTCACAATGTAAACAATTAAATGGACAAGCTGCAGAGTTACGAAAAAATGGTCAAGATAAAGAGGCATTTGAACTTGAGCGAGAATCTGCTCATAAATCATGGGAAATCTTGAATGGTGGTGGGGAAAGAATAAGTGAATCATTTGTTGAAATGCCACAATCTCAAAAAGCCGGAGAATCTTTTACTGAATTTCAGAAAAGGCAGTTTGCCCCAAAGGATGCTTATCATAAAGAATTCAACAATTCTCCTCAGATGCTTTTGCGCTTTGCTGAAGAAACTGGAAGATCCCTTGATTTTAGAGACTTCTCTTCGCGTTTATTGCGCGACGAGGAATTTATAACGGCATATGCAAAAACAGAGGCAGCAAAAAAGGATGTTAATTTTACTGTAGCCATGAGGGATAATCTTTTTGGTGTTTATGCAAATCAAGCAAGATATTAATAAAAATGTTGGAATAAGTTTATCAACCTGTGGATAACTCGTGTATTGAGAGGCTAGATAAAAATTGAATTTTAAATAAAATGGCTGTACTAAGCCATTTTTGTTTTGCAGACAAATTAAAAATAAATAAAGAGATTTTCTTC
>CAZMNQ010000033.1:0-10767 GCA_964567695.1 uncultured Bdellovibrionales bacterium | reverse complement strand
TAATCTTGACAAAACCCTAAAATAGGAGTATACTTAAGGGGTAATGAAGTCGGGTTCGCCTCGTGTCGACGAGCGGTCTCCGCGAGTCGAGACGGGTGAAAGCCCGATTTTTGTTATTTTAAGCCAAATCTACAACTAAATATTCACCCCTACACCAATTTTTGATTTAGTTTTAGGTTATTGCAAGAAAGAAGGCGAAGCCGCTTCGCTCTCGATTTGGCTGATACAAGGGATTTTATTTGAAATTGGTGTGGGGGCAAGAAAACAAAAAAACGGCCAAAAGCCGAAAACAAAAATTAAAGGTTAGGGATTCCTTACCTTGCCTCACTCAAGTGAGACAATCAATCAAAATTAATCCGTTTCGGCGGATTTTTTGTTGTCAAAAAGCTTTAAATGAAATATACTTAATTTATCAATAAGAACTAATATTAAGCTAAAAAAATGGACCATTTTGAAATTAAGGGTGGTAAAAAATTGAAGGGTGAAATAGATGTGCGGGGCTCAAAAAACGCTACTACGCCAATTTTGGCGGCCACACTGCTAACTAGAAAAGAATGTATTTTGAGCAACATCCCGTTGATTGAAGATGTCTTTCGGATGATTGAAATTTTGCAAAGTATGGGCGTGGAAGTGCGTCGGATTGGTGAGCGAAAAATTAGCGTGAAAGCTGACCAGGTTCATCCGGAAAAAATTGATGTGGAAAAGGTGAAACAATTGCGTTCATCGATTTTGCTTTTGGGTTCTCTGAGCGCGCGGTTTGATAAATTTAAATTATATCATCCCGGTGGGTGTGTGATTGGCAAGCGGCCGGTCGGGACTCATTTTGACGCTTTGCGCAAAATGGGCATTGAAATCGTGCAAAAAGAAAAGTTTTATTTAGTGAATGCTAAAAAAAGAAAGTCGGCCAAAGTAGTGTTGCGAGAAATGTCGGTGACAGCCACAGAGAACGCGATGATGTTGGCGGCAATGACGCCAGGAAAAACTGTATTGAAAATTTGCGCCACAGAACCGCATGTGGAAGATTTAGGAAAATTTTTGGTTTCAATGGGTGCTAGGATCAAAGGATTGGGCACGCATACCTTGGAGATAACTGGCACAAAGAATTTGCGGGGAGCGAAACATACAATCATTCCGGATGCTAATGAGGCGGCCACCTTTTTGATTATGGGCGTGGTGACGGGCAGCCCGATTCGCGTGAAGAACGCGGTGGAAAATCATTTGGATTTGGTGCTGGAAAAATTGCGAGAATTTGGAGCGGACTTTAAAATCGGCAAAGATTATATTGAAGTTGTGCCGGCGAAAAAATTGCAAGCCATTAGCAAAATTGATACACGAACTTATCCCGGAATTCCGTCCGATGTGCAAGCGCCGTTTGGAATTTTGGCGACGCAAGCGCAGGGCGAGACACTGATGTATGATACTCTTTTTGAAGGGCGGTTTAATTATATCGGTGAAATAAAAAGAATGGGTGCTAATGCAAATGTAGTGGATGCTCATCAAGTTATGATTGCCGGTCCAACCAAATTGAAGGGTCAGGAAATCAAAAGTTTTGATTTGCGCGCCGGAGCCTCTTTAATAATTGCGGCACTTTTGGCGCAAGGCAAAACAATTATCAAAGATATCTATCAAGTTGATCGCGGGTATGAAAGAATTGAGGAGCGGTTGCAAAAACTAGGCGCAGATATACGGCGGATAAAAAGTTAATTCACAATGATCAATTTTCAGTGAATTTACAATAATCAATACCCAATTATTATTTTGAAAATTTAGTAATTGAAAATTGATTGTAAATTCCTGCCTGCCGGCAGGCAGGGAAAATTGAAAATTGAAAATTCATAAAAAATTGTTTATCAGAAAAATCGGGATTGATTTAGGAACGGCCAATACATTAGTTTTTGTGCCGGGGAAAGGCGTGTTAGTTAATGAGCCGAGCGTGGTGGCGATTTCGGTTTTGGATAATACGGTTTTGGCGGTGGGGCTGGAAGCCAAAGAAATGTTGGGCAGAACTCCTGATTCAATTGTGGCTAGCCGTCCGATGAAGGATGGCGTAATTGCAGATTACAAAATTACGGAAGCGATGTTGAAATATTTCATTAACAAGGTTAGTGGAAAATTTCGCTTGGTGCGGCCGGAAGTTATGATTTCAATTCCAGCAGGTGTGACGAGCACAGAGCGACGAGCTGTGATTGACGCGGCCATTCGCGCCGGAGCTAAAGTGGCTTATGTAGTAAAAGAACCGGTGTTGGCGGCGATTGGCGCTGGCATTCCGATCAATTCGGCGGCCGGCAACATGATTATTGATATTGGCGGGGGAACCTCGGAAGTGGCTATCATTTCTTTGGGTGGAGTTGTCTCAGCACACAGCGCGCGGGTGGGTGGAAACAAACTGGATCAAGCCATTGCTGATTATATTAAAAGAAAACATGGCTTGGCGATTGGCGATCGAACGGCAGAAGAAATAAAGATTCAGATTGGCTCAGCTTTGCCACTCATCAAAGAAGATCACATGGAAGTGCGCGGGCGGGATTTGACGGGCGGGTTGCCGAAAACTATCAAAATTTCTTCTAATGAAATCACGGAAGCGATGCAGGATGAACTCCGAGAGATTATCAGCGCTATCAAGAAGGTTTTGCGGGAAACCCCGCCAGAATTGGCGGCGGATGTTATGGATAAAGGCATGGTGCTTTCAGGCGGCGGGGCACTCATTCGTAATCTGGATCAGCTGATTACCAAAACAATCGAAGTGCCCTGCTATGTGGCGGATGAACCTTTGCTTTGCGTAATTAAAGGCATTGGTATTGCGCTGGATAATCTAGAATTGTATAAGAGGACAATTATGTTGAATAAATAGTGTTTAATTTTCAATAATCAATGATCAGTTTTCAATAAATTTTCAATGATTAATTTTCAAATTTAAAAAATTGAAAATTGTAAATTGATTGTAAATTGAAAATTGTAAATTGGAAATTCATGATCATAGGCATAGATGCATCTAGAGCTTTTATTAAAAGGAGGACTGGGATTGAGGAATATTCATATCAAGTAATTAAGCACCTGATAGACAAATTGAATGGTCATCAGGTCGTTTTATATATACGCAAAAATCAAACGGTTGATTTTGAGTTGCCGGAAAATTGGAAAATAAAAATTATAAATTGGCCGAGATTGTGGACGCAAGTCGGATTGTCTTTGGAAATGTTTTTTCATCCGGTGGATGTTTTGTTTGTGCCGGCGCACACCGTGTCGTGGATTCACCCAAAAAAAACTATTGTGACGGTGCATGGCTTGGAATATGAAGTGATGCCACAGGCATATTCTCTATGGGAGCGAGTGTATATGCGTTTTTCCATTCAGAATTCTTGCCGTTGGGCGAGTAAAATTATCAGTGTCTCTCAGAATACTAAAAAAGATCTGATGCGATTATATGGAGTTTCTGAAGAAAAAATAAAGATAATACCGGAGGGATATAGTCTTGATAAAAACTTAAAATCGAACTCCTATAATCAAATTTCCAATTTTAAAAAATATAAGCCATTTTTATTGTTTATTGGAAGATTGGAAGAACGGAAAAATATTATTGGGATAATTAAATCTTTTGAAATATTGAAAGAAAAATATAAAGTTCCACATAAATTAGTTTTAGCAGGAAGATGTGGTTATGGTTTTTCAAAAATTGAAGTGGCGATTAAAAGTTCAAAATATAATTCTGAAATTGTGCAACTTGGTTTTGTAAGGGATGAGGATAAATTTGATTTGATTGCTGATTCTGATGTTTTTATGTTCCCAACATTTTATGAAGGTTTTGGCATTCCAGTATTGGAAGCGCAAAGCGTGGGCGTGCCCGTAATTACCTCAAATCTTTCTTCAATGCCGGAAGTAGTAGGTGACTCGGCAATTTTGGTTGATCCGCAAGACTCAGATTGTATTGCTGAGCGAATTTATGAGCTCATTTCGAATAAAAGCCTGAGAGATGATATAATAAAAAGAGGGTATGAGAATGTTACAAAATTCAGTTGGGAAAAATGCGCCAAGGAAATCGCTGAAGTGATAAATAAGTAAACTTACTGAAATAAAAAAATGGATGAGAAAAATAATAATTTACGCGTAGCGATTGCGCATGATTTTTTGACTGATTTTGGTGGCGCCGAAAGGGTTTTGGAAGTGATGTGCGAAATGTTTCCAGCCGCGCCGATTTATTCGTTGCTGTATGACAAAAAGCGCATGCGGGGCAAGTTTTCAGATAAAACCATCCACACTTCTTTTTTGCAGAAATTTCCCAAATTTTTGCGCAAAAGAAAAAAGTGGCTTTTGCCTTTGATGCCGACAGCGCCGGAAATTTTTGATTTGCGGGATTTTGATTTGGTTTTGAGCAGTTCAGGTGCCTGGTCAAAGGGAATCGTGACGAGACTCAATACGACGCACATTGCCTATGTGCATAGCCCAATTCGTTTTGCCTGGGATGTTCGGGAATATTTGGAACAACAGAAAAAAGGCGGTGCCATAAGGTTGTGCGCACGATTGATTTTGAATTATATCCGAGTTTGGGACAAAGCAGCGGCGGATCGGCCGGATGCTTTGATTGCTAATTCAAAATATACGCAAGGCCGAATCAGGAAATATTATGGCCGGGAAAGCGTGGTAATTTATCCGCCAGTAGGTGGCAATTTCCAATTTCCAATTTCCCTGCCTACCGGACAGGCAGGCAATTTTCAAACAATTTACAATGACCAAATTTTTAATTTAAAAAACACTGGCAAATACTTTCTAGTTGTTTCAAGATTGTCGCCATATAAGAAAATTGATATGGTGGTGGAGGCTTTTAATAAGTTGGAGTTGCCATTGGTGGTGATTGGTGAAGGGCAGCAGGAAAAATATTTGCGTTCGATTGCGAAAGACAATGTAAAAATTTTAGGTTATAAATCGGACGGCGAAACAGCCAAATATTATGCCGGAGCGTGCGCCTTTGTTTTTGCCGGGGTGGATGATTTTGGAATCGCGCCGGTTGAGGCGATGGCACATGGCGTGCCAGTTTTAGCAATTCGTAAAGGCGGTGTGAAGGAAATCGTGATTGAAGGAAAAACGGGTGAATTTTTTGACGCGGCAACTCCCGAAGTGATTGCGGACGGCGTGCGAAGATTGGTGGAAAATGAAAAAAGTTATGACAAACAATCGATAATCAGCAAAGCTGAAGAATTTTCAAAAGAAAGATTTGTCAGGGAGTTTGGAGAATACATAGATTTTGTAATTTCAAAATCCAATCCGCCAGCTGGCGGATAAATATCAAATAAAATCCAAAATTAAAATGTTTAAAATTTTGGACTTGGGTCATTTGAAATTTATTTAGAATTTAGTGCTTAGAATTTAGGATTTAAATTTATGGAAATAATCGGTCATCAAAAAATAATAAATTTGCTGGATAGGGCAATTGCTAAAGACGCGGTAAGTCATGCTTATCTTTTTTCCGGCCCTGAATCTGTAGGAAAATTTACAGTGGCTTTGGATTTTGCTGAAAGACTGATTGGCAATATTGATAGTATCAGTTCAGATTTGATTAGCATTAAGCCTGAGATTGAAGAAAATAAGGGAGTTATAAAAAAACTGGATATCAAGATTGAGGCAATTCGAAATCTGTTGCATAAATTGAGCCTGACTTCCGTTGGTGGAAGATACAAGGTGGTTATTATTGATGACGCGGATCGATTGAACAGAACTGCGCAAAACGCGCTTTTGAAAACACTGGAAGAACCAAATGCAAAAGTAGTATTAATTTTGGTTTGTCAGGACGAGAGGAAGCTCTTGCCAACCATCATTTCTCGCTGTCAAAAAATGAGATTTGGCTTGGTGAAAGAAGCGGAAATTGAAAAAATTGTTCCAAATGGCGCAATCAACAAAAAAGAAGTAATATTTTGGTCGGTTGGTCGTCCAGGCATCGCCATGTCTATACTTAATAATCCGACTGAACTTGGATGGCGGCAAGACACATTGCAGGAATTTGGCGGTCTTTTTTCAAAAAATGTGAGTGAAAAATTTGCGTTGGCGGAAATTTGGAGTAAGGACCGGCGCGAATTACATAAAAAATTAAAATTGTGGCTGATTATCCTGCGTGAGTCTATGCTGGGGAAAAATATGGGCGTGAAAGTCTTGCCAGGAGCGGCATTAGTTTTAATTGAAGCAATCGCTGAGAGCGTGAAAACCATAAAAGAAACCAATTCCAACACAAGATTAATTTTAGAAAATTTATTATTAAAATTTTAGAGCTATAAAGATGTTTAAATTTTTCAAAAATAAATTTTCGGCTAATAAGAGAAGCAGGGTTGTCAGGACATTGCCGCACGCCGCGATTGCCGGCAAGATTATCTCCGGCAAAAAGAGAGGTAAATCTTTTGGCGCTGGCAAGCATATTTGGATTAAAATTTTAACTTGGTTTTTGGTAGTGGCTTTTGTGGGCGTTACTATCCATAGCTTATTTTTCTCGCCGTTATTGGACATTAACTCAGTGCAAATTAGCGGCACTGATAAGTTGGGTGTGGCAAGCATCTCCGAAATGATTGATGCGGTTCTGCGCGGTAAATATGTCGGTCTGCTTAAGAAAAATAATATTATTTTAGCCAGTAAGAATAATATAGAAAAAGTTTTGATGGATAGGTTTAAAAAAATTGAGAGTGTGGAAATAACTAAAAATTTCCCCAGCGAATTGTTAATTGACATCAAAGAAAGACAATCTTCATTGGTGTTTTGCAGCGGAGAGCCTTGTTTTGTCATTGATAGTGGCGGTCAGGCGTATGCGCAGGCTGATTTTGTTTCCAATGAACTGGACGAGCAAAGTCTGAGCATCTTGCGAGATCTCAGCCAGAAATCTGTTGCTATGAAAGATGTTTCAATCGATGTGAATCTTTTGCAATTTGTTGCGAATATAAAAAATCGGCTGCGGACTGAGTTAGGCATTAAAATAAAACAGGAGTGGTCAACGCCGACCGTTGTTTCCAGTGATTTGCGGGTAGAAACTTTGAATGGTTGGAAAATTTATTTTGGCGAAGATGTTGGTACGGACAAAGAAATAGAAATGTTGAAAACCATCTTGAATAACAGCATTGATAAAACCAAGCAGGCCGATCTGGAATATATTGATTTGCGCTTAAATAATAAAGTTTACTATAAATTCAAAACCGCTCCTGTGGTGGAGGAAAATAAGGATGTGCCAGTGGTCGAAGCTGAAGATGTAAAAAGCAAGAAGAAAAAATAAGCTTATTGAATTTCTTGCGGAGTGATGTGATAGATGAAAATGGAAGTTCCGACTTGGTAGGTCGGTTTTTTGTTGAGTAGCCAGCGGTAACTTTGATTGTCTGGAATATCTTGTTTGTAGATGCCTTCTTGCAAGAAAAGGGCTGAAATCGCATACCAGCCTGGTTCAATTGGTCTTTTGGAGACCCACCATTTTTCATATTGGCCGTTGATATAATAATCTAAATCGGCCATACCAAAATAATCAATTTTTATTTTATCTATTTCGGAGTGTTCAGTTAAAAATATTTGTAATCTTTTTAGATCCTGTCCCCAATCCGCATTAGAATCGGTGGCGAGGCGATAGCCTTGTGTTGATCCGCCAGCCAATTGATTGAAGTAGGAGGTGTAATAGGGATAGGCGAAGATGGTGCTGGCAATTAAAATTGCAGTTAGCAGTGAAACTGCCCAATAAAATATATGTTTGCTGTGGTTATGGCGGGTTTTGATGAAACGAAAAATGCCGACGGCGATGAGAATATACATAAACGGAAAGATGGGGAAAAGATGACGCACGCCAATGTTGAGCCGGCCGGTAATACTAGTGACGGCGTAAATAAAGATGAAAACTAGCATGGCAAATTCTGTGACGCTGGTGCGCAGATAGTGGGCGAGGTTGCGGCCTATTTTTTTTGTTTCAGTGATAATTGATTTAGCAATTCCAAATAGTCCGATCCAGAGAGAAAATAACAGAAAAAATAAAGTTGGCAAAGGTTCTTTGATTATGAATATGATTGGAAAGTATGATAGAAATCCTTTTGTGCTGACTTCACCCAGAAAATAAGTGACATTGCCGCCACCTACTCTTTGGAATACGCGAGCAACGCCGAAAACATAATCAGCCAGCGGAGTGAGTGCCGGATATTGATTAATGCCTAAAATGACCTTACGAGTATAGATGGTCAAAGCGCGGGTGTCGCCCGGTTTCATGTAATGATCCAATATTTCCGGTAATTTTGTTTGCGGCTGATTGTAGGTATTGAGATAATAGCCGACATAAACAACAACAGTAGAGATTATAAAAACCATCGCACCTTTCCAGATATATTCACCCAGAATTTTCCATTTGCTTTTGTCGTGGCTAAGCTTGACGAGAGGATAGATTATGATAAGCAATCCAAAAACCGGAAAAGTCAGAACAGAAGAAAATTTAACCAACTGAACTAAGCCTAAAAATAAGCCAGCCAGCAGAATATTTTTTCGGGTGGGTTCTTTGATAAATTTCAGAAAATAATAAAAGGCAAAAACAATAAACGCAGCAATACCCAGATCGGTAGTGACGAAATGGTTGTGGCCCAAAATGTTGGGGTCAAAAGCATAGAGGGTCAGGGCAAAAAGTCCCGCAGTTATGCCAGCCATTTCACGCGTCCACTTGAAAATGAATAATCCAAAAATCAGAGACAGTAAGATGAGAGGCAAGCGTGACCAGAAAATTATTTGATCGGGATCATTGCCGGAGCCGAAGAGAAAACTTTTGCCGGCGTTCCATTGGCTGTCATCAGCGTTGTCGGTGGTCCAAAAATTTTGTGTGGTATCAAATTTTGGATTAATAAAAAGCAAGGGAAGAGCAATTAAATCTTTCAAAAGCGGCGGATGTTCCGGATTGAGGCGCATATCGTGCTGAGTCAAATAACTATAGCCGGCAGGAATGTGGGAGTCTTCGTCATAAATCAGGGAGTCATTTTTGGCGTTCAAAATCGAAACAACGGCTATGAAAATCAGAATCACGAGAATAATAATTTTGTATTTTTTTTCTAAAAATTTTTTCATAGGGTTATTTTAAAATATAATAAACACTGCCGAGGGCGCCGTCCACTTCTTGCAATTTCAGAGTAGGAAATCTTTGTTGCAGTTCTTTCATAGCACTTGTGTTTTGTTCAGTGAAAAAGATCATAAAATTATGGACATTTTTGGGGTTGATTTTGGACAATTCATTGGGATAGACAAAAGAAACATTATTGGGATGGGTGAAAATTTCAATCGGCGCTTTTTCGAGAGTGTTGTAGCTGGTAACGACAAATTTTTCTTTTTGTTCTGGCAAAGTTTTGATATATTTTGTCATGTCAGTCAAATTTTTATTAAATGACAAACCAGCCTTTTCTTTATTAGCCCAAAAATAATGATATTTTACGGAATTAAATATTCCAATTAAAAGCAACATTCCGATTATGCAGGCAGTAACAACTTTTTTGTATAATTTTGGATTTTTTTCTGCTTTTTCCAGAAAATATTCAAAAGCAATGGCTGCTAGAATTATAACAGCCGGCAGAGTGCCAATGGAGCGCAAAGCATGCGGCAAGCCTTCAGCTGTCATAAATTCCGGCACCAGCATCACAAAAAACCAGGTCAGCAGAAGAATATAAATATTCATATTTATATTCCGTGCTTTATCGACAATTCGAATGGTGAAAAGGTGGATGAGTGTGACAACCGAATAAATTATGCCAAACAGGAAAGCAATGCCGACCAATGGATCAAGCACGGGATAGGGCGGATAGCTGTGGCGCCAATTTTGATCTCCCCAAAAATTGAATTTTGCTAAGCTCAGTCCGAAGCTTTTGACAAAGGTTTGAAAAAGATGTCCCTTGTTAATATCCGGAGAAAAAATAGAAATAGAACCAGAGCGGGACTCAAAAAATTCTGGATGAGTGTAAAAGGTATAAATCATTGGCGAAGCTGCAAGAATGAAGAATAATGTAAAAATTAAAATATATTGCCGATATTCTTTAAGAAAATTTTTGCGAGACAGGATGAAAGAAAAAAGCAGGACAACCAAAATCAATGGAGCGATGCGGAAAGCAATGTAGGTGTGCATGCCCATTCCAAAAATAAATCCACCGATGGCGAAATCCAGCCATTTTTTAGTATGGACAGCTTTAAAAAGAAAATAAAATGAAAAAACCAAAATAAACGGTAGCATATTGGCACGAAAGGAAATCCGGCTGAAATTGATTGCCCAAAAAGACACAGCATAGAGGAAGGCGGCAATAAGACCGATTCTTTCTCGCTGAAATAATTCTTTGGTTAGGAGATAGGTACCCCATATCGTCAATGTGCCAAAAATTATGGTCGGCAGCTTGAGGGTCAAAATGCTAATACCAAAGAGTTTGAAGCAAAGGGCGATGAGGTTCATAAAAAGACCTTCACGACCTTGATTGGCCGGATAGAACCACTGGTAATTGCCAGTTTCAATGGCTTGCACGGCGTCTTGGCCGTTCACGGCTTCATCCGGATAGATTCCCGGGGGCGCGGTTTCAATGTGGTAGGCGCGCAGAAAGAGTCCCAGCGCGACAATTAGAAATAATAAAATATAAATCCGGATTTTTTTTTGTTTTGTTGGAACGGTATTTTGGTTTTTAGCAATCTCCATTTTATTTTTTATATTAGTCCTGTTTATTTTTATTTCTACATTAATAATAGCACAATTATGGTTGACAAAAAAGTGGCTTTTGAGTTATCCACACCCATCCGCATGACAAGTGGGTC
>CAZMNQ010000032.1:0-10796 GCA_964567695.1 uncultured Bdellovibrionales bacterium | reverse complement strand
TAAAATAAATAATAAATTAGTCTAAAATAAAAATGAAAATAACCAATGATTTCGATTTAAAAAAACAGGCGGAGGAGTTAGGTGTTAGTGTTTGGCGGACTCCAAGTTTTTTGTTTATTGTGATGGGGATTATCATTGTTTCGGCAATGACAGCAATCTATTTTATTTCTAAAGAATATGACCAACCGGAGATTCTTATTGGTGCTGAAAGCCTAGTTGTAATAGTTATTTTTATAATCGGAAATTCGATTATTAAGCAAGTGGAGGAAATGGCTAAATTGAATAAATTAAAAAGCGAATTTGTTTCGGTGGCCTCGCATCAATTGAGAACGCCTTTATCGGCTATTCGATGGGAAACGGAGTTGTTGTTGTCAAAATTGGGAAGCGGGATGGATGAAAAACAATGCAAGAGTGTTGCGACAATAAATACGCTGGCCACCAGAATGACGAGGTTGGTGAATGATTTGTTGGATGTAACAAAAATTGATCAAGGCAGGATGGTGTTGAGAAAAGAAGCTGTTGATGTGTCAAAAATTATCAACGAAAGCGTGGAGGATCTGTTGCCGCTGGCTAAGGCTAAGAATTTACAAATTATGGTTAATAAAAAAGGGGAAATTAAGGAAATTATCGCGGATAGTGCCAGGATAAGAGTGGTTATTGAAAATTTATTGAGTAACTCAGTTAAATATACCAGGACTAGAGGAAGGATTGAAGTGGAACTTTTTAACAGTGATGGATTTGTAGTTTTTAGCATTAAAGATGATGGAGTTGGAATACCTGCAGAACAGCAAAAACAAGTTTTCAGCAAATTTTTCAGAAGCGATAACGCGGTGCGCTATCAAACGGACGGCACTGGCTTGGGCTTGTATATTGCTAAAAATATAGTGGAACAATCGGGGGGGAAAATTTGGTTTCAATCAAAAGAAGACACGGGAACGGTATTTAATTTTTCACTGCCAATGGCGTAAAAAGTGTCTGTAATAAAATATAATTTTTTATAAGAGTAAAATATGGAAAAGAAAAAAATTTTAATCGTGGAAGATGAGGCCTCCTTGCAAGGCGCGATGCAAGATTTTTTGCTGGCTGAAGGCTTTGATGTCGCGCTGGCTATTGATGGAGAAATTGCGGTGCGGCTGGCAAAAAGCGAAAATCCAGATCTAATTTTGTTGGATATAATTTTGCCGAAAAAGGATGGCTTCGAAGTCTTAACTGAGCTTAAGGCGGATGAAAAAACAAAAAAAATTCCCATAATACTGCTGACTAATTTGGAAAGCGCGGAAGATATTGATCGCGCATTCAGCTTGGAAGCCAACACATATCTGGTTAAATCCAATTATAAATTGGAAGAAATAGTGCAAAAAATAAAAGAAATGCTGAAAATGCCAAAATAATTTTTGGTGTTGGGCGATTTGCTTAGAAAAAAAACGAGCTTGTCAAAAATACAAATACAAAATTAGAAAAATGAAAATAGAAAATAATCAACTATATGATTTCATCAAAGATTCCGGATTAATAGAATCCGATGGTCTTGAGCTTGCAAATAAAGAAGCGCAGGAGAGCAGTGAACGCTTGGGGGATATTCTTTTGAAAAAAAAGCTGATTGATGAAATTAAACTTAGGGAATGGTATGCCTATATCGCGGGCGTGCCTTTTGTTGATTTGACCAAAGAAATAATCCCGGTGGAAATATTACAGATAGTCCCGGAGCCGATTGCGAAAAAATATAAAATAGTGGCTTTTGGAAAAATTGGTCAGGATTTGATGGTGGCTATGCTTAATCCGGAGGACATTCAAACGGTGGATTTTATCCGGAAAAAAACCGGTTCGAAAATAATCATCTGCTTGACGACTGAAGACAGTATTAATGTCGTTTTGAAACAATACGAAAAAAGTTTGAAAGCTGAATTTGGAGATATTATAGAAAAAAATTCCGCTGAAGTGGCCGGTGAAGAAGAGGATTTGGAAAAGGTCGCGCAAGGATTGCCGATAATCAGAATCGTCGATACGCTCATTAAGCACGCAATTTTGCAAGGCGCCAGTGACATTCACATTGAACCGGATGAAAAAGAAGTCCGGGTGCGCTACCGCATCGATGGAATTTTGCATAACGCGATGACCTTGCCGAAACAAGTCAAACACGGCATAATCGCCAGAATCAAAGTCTTGTCCAATCTGAAATTGGATGAGCATCGTGTTCCGCAGGACGGCCGATTTAAATTGGAAAAAGAAGGCCTGAAAATTTCCTTTCGCGTCAGCATTCTGCCAATTTTTGACGGAGAAAAAATAGTTATGCGTCTTTTAGACGAAACTTCCAAAGGCTTGACTTTGGAAAAAATGGGCTTGACTGGAAATGGGTTGGAAATTATTCATCGGCAAATTAAAAAGCCGAATGGCATGATTTTAGTAACCGGCCCGACCGGCTCCGGAAAAACCACGACGCTATATACAGTGATGGATATTTTAAATACGCCGGAAGTTAATATCAGCACAGTGGAAGATCCGGTTGAGTATCGAATGCCTCGGGTGAATCAGACGCAAATTTATTCTAAAGTTGGATTGACTTTCGCGGCCGGATTGCGTTCGCTTTTGCGCCAAGACCCCGATATTATAATGGTGGGAGAAATCCGAGATCAAGAAACATTGGAAATGGCGATTCACGCGGCGTTGACGGGTCATCTCGTGTTGTCCACTTTGCATACTAACAGCGCGGCGGCAACCTTGCCGAGAATTATTGATATGGGGGCAGAACCTTTTCTGGTGGCTTCCACGGTGAATGTGATTATCGCGCAACGGCTGGTGCGAAAACTTTGCCCGGATTGCAAAAAAGAATATAAAATGACAGCTAAGGAATTGGAATCATTGAATGACAATTATAATATGGCAGAAATTCTGGGGGTTATTAGAAAAAATGAAGCGATGAAAGGCCTGATCAAAGCAAAAGATGTTTGGGAGGATATAGTTTTATACAAGGCTGTCGGATGCGAACAATGCGGTGGCGAAGGATATAAGGGTCGCAATGGAATTTATGAAGTGCTGGAGGTTGACAATGATATGGAAAAGATGATTTCACAAAAAGCGCCGACGGAAGAAGTTGAAAAAGCCGCTAGGGGAAAAGGTATGTTGACGATGGTTGAAGATGGATTTTCTAAGGCAGTCGGCGGAATCACTTCAGTCGAAGAAATTTTAAGAGTAACGAAAGAATAGCATGCGAAAGCCTGCCTACCAGCAGGCAGGCGCACTATGAAAGCGCCCATGCGAATAAAATAATAAAATAATTCGTAGATTCATATTACATTCGTAGTTTCGAATCGGCAATATATGCAAGTATTTTATACAGCTAAAAGTTTTTCCGGCGAGACTAAAAGCGGTGAATTGAAAGTCAAAGACGAGCGGGAACTAGTGGAACAACTTCGAATAGACGGCTTTGTTTTGACATCCTTCAAAAAATTGAAGAGTGAGGAGGAGGGCAAGATTAAAATAAAGTTCATGGATAGATTTTCCGGAATTTCTGTGGCGGAAAAAATGATGTTCGCGAAAAATATGAGTATTATGATTTCTTCCGGCTTGCCCCTGTCAAAATCTTTGCAAAATATAACAAAGCAAACTAAAAATAAGAAATTCATAGATATTCTTCAACATGTGGAATCAGATATCCAAACTGGAACCACTTTCGCGGATAGTCTGGCTAAGTTCCCTGGCACATTTGATGAACTTTTCATCAATATGATCAGAGTTGGAGAAATCAGCGGAAACTTGGATGAAGTTTTAAATATCTTGTCACTGCAGTTGGAAAAAGATCATGAATTAATAAAGAAAGTTACTGGAGCTATGGTTTATCCGGCGGTTATTTTGGCGGCGATGGGGCTGATTGGCGTGGTGATGATGATTTTTGTGGTTCCGCAAATAACGGTAGTGTTCAAAGACTTAAATGCCACTTTGCCAGCCTCGACGCAATTTATTATTTCAGCCAGCGAAGCGATGCGCACTTACTGGTATGTTATGATTTTTTTAATTCCTGTCCTAGGGTTTGCAATTAAGTTTTTATCCACGACTGAGGCGGGCAAGAAAATGATGGGCTTGATTTTAATCAATATACCTGTAATCAATACTATTTTTATCAAGGTTAATTGTGCCAGATTTGCCAGGATTTACAGTTCTCTCTTAGGGAGTGGTGTTTCGGTTGTTGAGGCGCTTCGAATTCTTTCCACAACTCTGACTAATTTTTATTACAAAAGAGCGTTTGTCCGGGCGGGGAGCGAGGTTCAAAAAGGAGTGAATTTAAGCAAGGTTATTTTTGAAGAAAAGAAAATATTTCCGATTTTAGTCCCGCAAATGATTGAAGTTGGAGAAGAAACCGGAAAGACTGAGATGGTTTTGACCAAACTGGCGGAATTTTATGAGGCTGATGTTGATCAAATAACGAAAAATCTTTCATCTATAATTGAACCGGTGCTGATGCTAATCATCGGAAGCGTGGTCGGATTTTTCGCTATTTCAATCCTGCAGCCGATGTATAGCGTGTTGGAGAATATAAAATAATGTCAGAACCACTGATTAAAATTGATTTTTTTGATTACACATGAATAATAAAATAGACAAAAACAATTATAAAAATTATTTTAAAGTTTCTATGAAGCCGGGTTTTACAATCATCGAAGCGCTGGTGACGCTTTTTATTTTTTCGCTGATTACGATGACTTTTTATTCTATTTTTTCTTTGGGAGGCAGTTATATAATCGAATCGAAAAATCGTTTGGGAGCAGTGGCTTTGGCTAATGAAAAAATGGAAATTATCAGAAATTTGAAATATGATGATATTGGAATTGTGGGCGGAATTCCCAGCGGAAGCATAGTGGCTGAAGAGGATGTGGCTGAAAGCAAGCACACCTATCATGTAAAAACTTTTATTCAATATATCGATGATCCTTTCGACGGTGTTAGCCCGGATGACTTAAACTCTTCAGATTATAAAAGAGTCAAGGTTACGATTTCATGGAAAGGCGTGAAGGGTGCTGATAGCAGTTTTTTTCTTGTAGCAAGGTTTGTACCGCCTGGCATAGAACAAAATTCGACGGGAGGCATACTGTCGGTGAATGTCATTGGCAGTAATGGAATAGGTGTGCCACAAGCTTCAGTGTATATCACTAACACGGATGTGAATCCTTATATTAATATGACTATTTTGACAGATGACTCGGGAAATTTGATGTTGCCGGGAGCTCCACAGTCAACCCAAGGCTATCATATGCATATTTCTAAAAATGGCTATGAGACGGTTGATACAATTGATCCGGATACGGTTACTTACTCAGTTGTAGATGTGCCGGCTTCGGTGGTGGATGGAATGTTAAACACGCAAAGTTTTGTGGAAAATGGACTGGTTGATTTAAAAATAATAACCGTTGATGCTTTGGAAAATCCACTGCCGAATATTGATTTTTATTTAGAGGGTGGAAGAATTTTAGGCACGGATCAAATAACATTTTTGAACCAATATAATTTAATTTCTGACAGTATGACTGATGCAAGCGGAGAGAAAACCTTTTCTGATATCAGTCCTGGCCAATTTCTTGTTTCAAATATAGGCACAGCGCAAGGTTATACTAAAATCGGGATGGATGCATTTTCCAAATTTGATGTGGTGAAAAATGAATACACCTTACCTACCATTGCTCCAGGAGAATCAAGGGAGGCTAAAATAAGGTTTGCATCCAATGATAACGACTCTTTGCTTTTGAATGTGGTTAAAGCAACGGATGATGCGCCGATAGACGGCGCAATAGTTACATTGACAAGCGCAAGTGGTTATAGCGAAAATATAACAACATCGCTTGACGGAGTTGCCTTTTTCCCTATTGCGGTTAATCCGCTTGCAGCCGGATTATATACCATAACGGTAATGGCCAGCGGATATGGCGATTATAGCGGGACAATTGATATAAATAAACTAACGGCACAGCAAATAAAATTAACGGCTAATTAAATATGAAAAAAAAAGCCAGCAATAGTCATGGTATGACGATTATTGAAGTTATGGTTTCAATCGCTATTTTTGTAATTGCAATTGAAGGTTTTACCTTGCTTTTTATGCGTAGCTGGAAAATGAATTCGTATACATTGGAAATGGGCCAGTCATCCTTTGCTGTTTCGCAAGGTGTTAACACGATGATCAGCTATTTGCGCAAAGTGCGGCAGGCAGATGATGGCTCATACCCCATAAAGTCAGCCACAGATAATGACCTAGTGGTTTTTTCTGATTATGACAAGGATGGCGTTACAGAACGATTGCATTTTTATTTGCAAAACAGCCAAATTAAAATGGGCGTAACTAATCCAACCAGCACTATGCCGAAAACATATCCAGCCGGAGATCAGCAAACTAAAATTTTGGCTGATAAGATAGTTAATGCCAGCAGCGAGCCGATCTTTTATTACTATAATAAGGATTACCCCGGAGATGCAGCACATAATCCAGTAGCTACGCCGGCAGATGTTTTAGCCGTCAGACTTATCAAGATATTTTTAAAAATAAACATAGATCCCAATCGAGGCCCGGAGAATATTGAAACTCAATCGATTGTTGAGCTGCGTAATTTAAATGATTATGATAGAATAAAATAAAATGGAATTAAATAATAAAAATAGAAGAGGCTCTGCTTTAGCGTACGCATTAATAATGATGGCGGTGGTGTCGATAATTTTGGTTTCAATTTTGCAATACATTTCTTCGCAATTGAAATTTAGCCTATATCGAGGAGACAAGGAGCAGGCTTTTCAAGTGGCTGAATCCGGAATGTATTTTTATCGCTGGTATTTAGCGCACAGTGTTTCTGGAAAAACAGCCCAGCAAATCAAGGATTTTTGGACAGGCGGCAACCCATATGGCGTGGGAACTCCTTATGAAGCTGAATTTTTCGATCCAGAAGGCGGAGCGATTGGCAAATATCAAATCCAAGTGCAGCCACCAGATGTTGATTCGACTATTGTGATGGTAAAATCAACCGGCTGGACATATAAAGAGCCAAATGCAAAGAGGGTGGTGCAAGCCAGATTTCGCCGGCCGTCCTGGAGTGAATATGCTGTGGCGGCGAACGATGTCATGCGTTTTGGTGCGGGAACCCAGGTTTATGGAAAAATTCATTCGAATAACGGTATTCGTTTTGATGGGATGGCGTATAATATTGTTAGCAGTTCAATGGATAAGTATGACGATCCGGATCATTCTGGCGGCAATGAATTCGGCGTGCATACGCATATTTCACCGGTTGATCCATTGCCTCCAAGCGCGATTCCGCAACGAACGGATGTTTTTCAAGCCGGACGGCAATTTCCAATGCCAACAATTGACTTCAACGGGGTTATTTCCGATCTTAACAACATGAAAACAGAATCTCGCAAACCGAACGGAACACTACTTAATAGTTGCACATCTACGGGATGTTATTTTAATGAAACGGGCGGCGGGAGAAGAATTATTTTCAAAAATAATGGAACTTTTGATATGTGTACGGTTAATGCTTATAATAGTGTAAGTTACAGCATATCGAAATATAAAAAAGTTTCCAATCCCAATCAAACATGCAATGACTGTAGCGGACAATGTTTGGTAAATTATTCCATTCCGAATAAAGGCGTGATTTTCGTGGAAGATAATATTTGGGTGGAAGGAACGATTAATAACGCGAGAGTGACGGTGGTGGCGGCTAACCTTTTGGGCGGAACAAAAGCCAATGTTTATATCGGAAATAACAGCCTGCTTTATACTAATTTTGATGGCAAAGATATTATCGGCCTGATTGCCCAGAAAAATATAAGCGTAATCCGAGACAGTCAAAATAATCTAACTATTGATGCGGCTCTTTTGGCGCAATCCGGGCGTGTAGGTCGGGATTATTACAGGAGTCATTCTTATAAGAATTCTATAACAGTCAATGGATCAATCGCAACTAACTTGCGTTATGGCTTCGCTTACACGGATGGAACCGGTTATGACACGCGCATTTTGAATTTCGATAACAATCTATTATATTTTCCACCGCCATATTTTCCAACCGGCACAGAGTATTCCATAGATCTGTGGGATGAGTTATAATATATACATAATTGCATATCGTGTATCTCAAATCTTGTAACGATTTGCGTTCCACGCTCTACGATTCACGACCATGAGTTTTCTAACTAAAAAAATAATAAACTTTGATCCTGTAGTTTTCGGACTGGACTTAAGTGATCTTTCAGTCAAGATTCTTCAGATTGAAAAAGAGGACGGCAAAGACGCGGTTCGCGGTTATGGGTCGTTGGATATTCCTACGGGCAATATTGAGGATGGTAGAATAATCAACAAAGAAAAAGTTGTGGCGGCGATTAAATTGATTATGGCTCAAGCGAGCGCTAAAAAAATAAATTCAAATAAAGTGATTTGTTCACTGCCGGAATCGAAGGCTTTTGTCAGGATAATAAACATTCCGAAAATGAGCGAGGATGAGGCGAGTGAAGCGGTAAAATGGGAAATGGAAGCTAATATGCCGATGGCCTTGTCCGAGGTTTATTATGACTGGCAATTTCTAGAAATTGGCAGTGATGACAAGCAAAGAGTTTTGACGGCGGCTGTGTCAAAAGAAGTTGTGGACAGCTGGATGGATGTTTTGGTTTCGTCGGGGCTGGAGGTGTATGGCTTGGAAGTTGAATCAATCGCTAGCATTCGCAGCTTGATTGGAAAAAATGCGGTTGAAAATGAAACGAGTTTGATTGTGGATCTGGGCGCGAAAAGGACGAGCTTTATAATTGCCGAGGGAGTGGTTCCATATTTCACTTCCAGTGTTCCATTTTCATCCGAGGGCATTAATGATGCCATCGGCAAGGCGATGAACATAAGCAGTGAAGAAGCTGAAAAGGTTAAGATTAATAATGGAATAGAAAATATGGATACGAGCAACCCAATTTTTAGCGCGGTTAATCCGCTGATTGAAAATTTGGTGGTGGAAATTACCAAGACGATGGATTTTTATGTGGAAATGTCTAAAAAACCGGAAGGAATAGACAAGATTATTTTGTGCGGCGGCGGCGCCAGCATGAAAGGCCTGTTAGAATATTTAAGTCAAAGAATAAAAAAAGATATTGTGTCGGGCGACCCGTGGGTTAATTTGAATCTGGAGCGGGGATTGCCGGCGATTAATAAAGACAGTTCAATCCGGTACGCGACAGTGGTTGGACTGGCTCTCAAAGGATTAAATTATGGAAGTTAAACTCAATCTTATTCCAAAATATAGGAAAGATGAAATTGCTAAGACGAATCTGTTGAAGCTTATTTTGCAATGGGAGGCGGGAGCTGCTTTTGTTTTGGCTATTTTCTTCGGACTGCTCATGAGTCTTAACTATGTGTTGCAATTTAATCTAGACGCGCAGACGAGCGAATTGGAAAACGGACAAAGCAAAGATAAATATGAGAAAATATCTGTGATGGGTAGTAATTTCAAGGTGGCAAACGCAGTGGTTTTGGCAGATGAATCAATGCAAAAAGATCAACTCTATTGGTCAATCCTATTTCAAAAAATGAATGATAAGATTCCGGACGGCATAAGCGTCAGCAAGCTGGCTAATAAAAATTATAAGATACTTGTTGCCGGAGTGGCTGATACGCGCGATACCTTGATAGGTATGCGGGATAATTTTTCGCAAGAGGATTGTTTCTCTGATGTAAATCTGCCCTTGTCTAATTTGGTTTCTAAGGATAATATTGCTTTTCAAATAGAATTTAATGTTAAAGAAAGTTGTATAAAAAAATAAATGAAAGATTTTTGGAGAAAATATAAAATAAAGTTGATAATCGCAGTCTATGCAATCATGGCAGTGTCATTTTTCTATTTTCTAGTTATGCCTGCCGTGGATGAGATAGCCGGCAAAGCCAATGAAATTCAACAAAAAAAAATTGATAAGGAGATAAATGAAAAAAAATTGGCGGCTGTGCCGACTATGGAAGGGGATTATAATGAGTTTAAGGATAACGAGAGCAATTTGGTTGTTATTATGGAGTCGGCCAAAGAAGTTGATTTTATTAAAGAGCTGGAAAGCTTGGCTGACCAGACTGGCAATAGGATTGAATTTAAAATTCAAGAAGTTGCGGCTAAGCCGGCCGCTAAAGTAAAAGGAACAGAAAATGATATCAAAAACAAGCTGGCAAACACTAACTATTTATCTATGCAAATTGCTTTGGAAGGAAATTATGCCGGCCTATTGAATTTTATACACAAACTGGAGAATTATAAAAATTATGTGAATATCATAACCATAAGCTTTGAGAAGACAGCCGCGGGCGGTTCATATGTCAGTTCGAATTCATTTGTGGCATCTGATCAGAAAGAAATATTGAGCAAAGAAGTTATAAACAGCATTTTAGATGTAGTTGTGTATTTAAAAAAATGAAATTAGATTTTAAAAATTTACAGGGCAAGATTAATCCCAACGACTTATTGAAAAAAGTAAGTTGTGTGTGCGCGGAAAGAATGACGCTTGTTTTGTTCATTGTATTTTTAGTTTTTCTGGGATATTGCGGTTATCTTTGGTATGCATATAGCTATAGCTATCAATGGGATGAGGCAAAAAAACAAGAATATATGACCGCTAAAAATTCCGGAACCAATTTTAACAAAGCCAAATTTGAAAAAGTTCTGAAGGACATTGGCGATCGGCAGGAAGAATACAAAAAAGATTTGGATAAGCCGAAAGATATTTTTAGATTAAAATAAAACTTACAACAAAAAATTCCGTTTGAACGGAATTTTTTTGTTGGTTAATAT
>CAZMNQ010000031.1:0-10803 GCA_964567695.1 uncultured Bdellovibrionales bacterium | reverse complement strand
GAGGCTAAGCCGAATTTTGGAAAAAAGTTCGAGCTTGGTTGAAAATCCGCACCAGCTAATAGAAAAGAATTATGATGATTCTTTTTTTATTTTCTCTAAAATATTTGGAATTTTTTTGAAATCTGCATTAAATAGGGCACGTGTTTTTTTGCTGATACGGGCGGCTGCCGGGTGGTGAAGTGGAAACAAATTTATTTTTCCAATTTTTTTAATATCAATATTAATAATCTGGCCATGCACCGCAGAAATTTTTGCCGAAGGTAGAAAATAATTGAGCGCATATTTTCCAAGCGTAATAATAATTATAGGATTGATAATCTTAATTTGTTTTTCCAACCATGGCCAACACATCTGTATTTCTTCAGGATTTGGATCACGGTTTTCCGGTGGACGGCATTTGCAAACATTGGTAACATAAATGTCTTTGCGCCCAATGTGTATGTCGGCAAGCATTTTATCTAATATTCTTCCGCTACTGCCGACAAAAGGCTGACCGGTCTCATCCTCTTTTTTGCCAGGCGCTTCACCAATAAACATAATTTCAGCTTCGGCCGATCCTTCGCCAAAAACGACACGCGAACAACTTTTTCTAAGGGCACATTTGGCGCATTGTTGCATTTGCTCATTTAATTTATTTAATTTTTGCATTTTACTTTGCATGTGATTTTCAAAGATACAAGAAACAAGATACAATAACCCTGCCTACCGGCAGGCAGGCAAATAAATTTCAAATTCCAATTGCCAAAAAGTTTGAATATCGAAATTTGATAATTGAATATTGTTTGATGTTTATTTCTTGTTCCTTGGTTATTTAAAATCGTGTATTCTAATTAATTCGAATTTATCATTCTCCGTTTCCCAAGTTGCAAAAGTCGGTGGATAGAAATCACCCGTGACATTGCCTGGATTAAGCATGGTGCATTTTTTCTTCCTTTGGTCTTCCGAAGCTTCAGCGTAGGAGACCCACGGTTTGTGCGTGTGGCCATAGAAAACAAAATCATATTTACCTGACTCGGCCAGTTCTTTGGCTTCACGGGGAAAATGAATAAAAGCAATTTCTTTGCCATCCATTTGGATTTCACCATAGGTTTTGAAAACCTTGGCATTCTTATATTGCGTACCATTCACACTATCGTTAGAATCAAATCTGAAATTACTAAATTGGCCATTGTCCATGTTTCCAAAAACATAAAAAATTTCCCCGGAAAAATTGTCGCAAAAAAAATCTAAAGTTTCTTGTGTCGCCAAATCCCCGCAACAAATTATTTTTTCAATTAAATTCTGCACACAAAAATCCAAAACCTTTTTCAAGTTCACTTCGTTGTTATGGATGTCGGCGATGATGGCAATTTGCATGGCACTACGAATTACGAATTTATACGCCTGCCTGCCGGTAGGCAGGAATATACGAATAGCTGTTTTCCAAAGCTTGGCTTTAGGAACCTTCCTTTTGCGTTCTCGAAAAGCCGAGCTTTAGGAAAACAGAGCGTTGTTTTTATTCCCAATAAGTATCTTCTTTTTCTTGGACTTCTTTATTTTCGATGTTTTTGTCTTCGTTGTCAAAATTCATATCACCCCATGGTTTGCTGATGTTCCAAAGCAAGTTATGAAATACTTGCATAGTTTTAGCGTAGTCTTCACTTTCCATTATGAATCCGAAGCCTTCTTTGCGCGAACTTATAATGGCGACTTTATTGTCATAGATACACATTGTATTTTGAATATTGATGTCGGGAGATGTGAATCTAATTCTGCGTAGAGTTTTTTCAAAAGTTGTTGGATCAAGATATTTGTAATCATTGACTCTTTGGGCGGTGACATAAACCGAATTAACCCAAATTCCCAATCGGGTTCTTTCTTCTACATATTTATTGAGAAAATCTTCACCGATTGTATCCAACATTGATTGTATGGGTGATATCCAGAGTGTCAACTTGTTTTTAGCGGTAAGGGTGTCTTTGTATATCTGTCGCAAACCATCCCTACCTTCATAGTAGCGAATGTTAGGTTTTATATTGCCGATATTGTTGAGCGATTTTAACTCAGGCAGAATTTCTTTGAGTAGTCTTTCTTTGGCAGTTATGTTTTGTTTAAGTCTTTCCGGTTCAGAAGCAATCATTAGGCGTCGTTTGCCTTTAGATGTTTCAGAAATCAAGCCTTTTTCTTCTAGACTCCGTATCATTTCATAAACCGTACTTCTTTTAATACCAGACTTTTCAGTTAAAGTTTGAATGCTAGTTGGCCCAAGCTCAAGAGCGGCGAGATAGACTTTCGCTTCTTTTTCTTCTAATCCAATTGATTTTAAATCTTGTTCTAGACTCATAGTTACTACTATTTTAGCAAACAACGACAAAATTGTCAATACTTTAATAATAATAATGCTTTAAATAAAGAAAAAAAAGATAATTTAAATTAAAACGACTAAAACATTGACAATTTATCAAAAACGGAGTATACTGGGTTGTTAAGATGAAAAATTCAATCAATACAAACTCTTAACGCAGTACTTTTACAATTTGGTAGCACCTCGTCCAATATCGGGCAAAAACGCTTAGATAAGGAGAAAGCTATGAGAATCTTGGTAATCGATGATACCGCAGTTAATTTGAAGTCTGCTCAGCAAACTCTTTCTGGTCACGATGTGACTGTTTGCGCATCGTATGATGAGGCACTTAATTTTCTTTATCATGACACCGAGGTACAGAAGAGGGCATTTGGGTACCAAAGGGATGGCTTAAAAACCCCTTATGTCAAAGCGATGAATGAAACAGGGATCTCATACTGGGATGCGGTTCTTTGTGATCTGCGTATGCCTGCAGGAAGAGATGCGCTTGGCGGTGAAGGGATGAAATTTATCGGGCAGGAAGTGTCTGTTGGGTGGTCACTGGCTTTGGTTGCTGTGGAATATGGTGCCAAGTATGCGGCAGTAGTGAGTGATATGAATCACCATAGCCATCCGTCCAGTGCTATGCTTGATCGACTCAAGCGCCATATCTTCTTTGTGGACCAAGCTAAGATGCTGTTGACGAACCATGTTAGCAGAGTTGGTATCACTGGTACGGAATTCACATGCACAACATGTGGTGGTTCCAGAAAAGATGGAACTTCCAAATGTCGGAGTTGCAATGGTACTGGCACCAACTTCACGGAGACGGGTAAAGACTGGAGTGAAATCCTCGAGCGACTCATCAAAGCCTAATTGGCAAAGGAGGTAATATTTATAAGGCGGAAAAGTTTCAACAACTTCTCCGCCTTTTTTATTTCCCGCGAAAAGATTTTAAGAGGGTGATATCGGCGATGACTTTTTCATGCTCGATTTTCAGAATTACATTGTCTGCTTGACAAGCTGGTTTTTATATGATACAATGTTATTAACAAAAGTGTTAATAATTAAGTATCATTGAAATATGAATGAAAATCAATTAAATGGCTATATTCGGGAATTTGGGATTGCGCGCGATCAGATTTTGCGCGAGGAGGCGGAGATGGAGATTTTGTCGGAATTTGCCAAAGACAAGCTAAGCGCCAAGCTGGTGTTTTATGGCGGAACAGCCTTGCGCTTGGTTTATGGGTCGCCTAGGTTTTCAGAAGACATTGATTTGCTGGTGATGAAAAAAACGAGCTTCGCTGAATTTAAAGGTTTTGTGGCGGATTTAGTAAAAAAATATGACAGCTGGACCTTAAAAGACATTAAGGATAAACGCCAGACAATGTTCGCGCTGATTAGCATAAAAGACGAAAAATTAAAACATTCATTTTCCATAAAAATTGAAGCGCACAAGCCGGCGCATAAACCAAAAATAGAAACAGAACTGGCTTTAGTGAAAAGTTTATTAAGCATTGCTGAACCATTGCTTCTGGTACCAACCCTAAAGGAATTAAAAAAGTTAAAAGAGTTGGCCTTGGCAGGGCGAAAAAAGGGTCGCGACATTTTTGATCTCTGGTATATTGCCCAAGCATTGCGAGAAAATTTTGTGATGCCTAAAAAGATGCCGGAGTATAAAAAAAGAGAATTTGAAAATGAGTTGAAAGTGTTTCTGCCCAAAAAATATTATCCGGTCATAAGCCAACTGTATGAGCAAATCGGAGCTTCTTCAAAATCTCAACGCTAAATTAAAATTAAAAATAACGCTTGCCTGCTAAAATATCCTAATTTCGGCTGCAAACCCTTCAAAGCTCGTCGGGTTATTTCGATAGCCCTTCTCACTTTTCATGGTTTTCGCACGAAATTAGAATATTTTATCAAGGCATGAGATTATGAATAAGCTCAAAAAACAACTAAATAAAATTCAGAAGAGCTATTTTTCTTTTGCGGATCTGCGAAAGATAACTCAATTGGATGACGTAAGCCTCCGAGTGGCAATTAGCCGTCTAATTAAGGCTGGAGAAATAAGCGGACTGGCCAAGGGCTATTATTGTTTGGATAGAGCCATGGTTGATTGGCAAAAACTAGCTCTAGAAATTTACGCGCCAAGCTATTTGTCTTTTGAATGGGCACTGGGACAATATGACATTTTGAGCCAGAAATCATATGCCTTGACTTTGGCAACGACAAAACGCGCTAAGCAAATGGAAGTTGGTGACATAGTCATCAGCTATCGCCACCTGCGAAGTGATCTGTTTTTTGGCTATATGCTCAAAGATGGTTATCTGGTTGCCGAACCGGAAAAGGCTTTCCTGGATTTAGCGTATCTTTCATTAAATGGGTATGCTAAGTTTGATGTGGAAGAAATGAATTTGGAATTGTTGGATAAGAGTAGAATTAAAGAATACTTGAAAAAGTTTAAGGATAAGCGATTAAGTATCTTGGTTGAAAATTTATTTCCCGCGGAAAGATTTTAGGAGGTTGATGTCCGCGATGACTTTTTCGTGTTCGGTTTCCAGAATCATATCAATATTATTTTTTTCGGCGAAGGCGACAATTTTTTGAAAAGCTGCCTTGCCGATGAGACCTTCGCCAATGTGGGCGTGGCGATCTTTTTTGGAGTTGCATTTAGTCAGGCTGTCATTGGCGTGAATAAGTTTTATTTTTTCCAAACCCAGCTCAGCATCAATTTTTGCAAGGGTGGCGTCAAAGTCGCGCCAATCGTAGCCGGAAGCGAAAGAGTGTTGGGTGTCCAGGCAAATGCCATTTAATTTGGGATGATTTACTTTTTCAATAATTTCTTTAATTTGTGCAAGAGTCGCGCCGATTATTTTTCCAGCCCCGGCACTGTTTTCAATGAGCAGTTCGGTGGATCCGGTGTAATCAAGCAAAGTTTTTTTGAGCATCTCAGCAACTTTTTCGGTGGCTTCATTTTCCGAAAGTTCACCCGCACTGCCAAGGTGCGTCATCACATATTTAGCGCCCAAAAGATTGGCGCGTTCCAATTCATCGCGTACGACCGAAACGGAGCCATAGCGGATGCGGTTGTTGGCGGAAGCGAAGTTGATGTAATATGGAGTATGAATAAAAACTTCCTTAATTTTAAATTTAAAATTTAAAATTTTAAATTCCTCACAAGTTTCTTTTGTGAGGATGGGGGCTTTGCCGCCTTGCGGGGAGCGGGTGAACATTTGAAAACACTCACAACCTAAATCGGCCGCTCTTTGTGGCGCATTGGTGACTCCTCTGGCGATTGAGACATGGCAACCGATATCCATACATTGTTACTATAATTGTAATACTATTATTCTAGCACAAAAATGGCAGTTTCAACTTTTTTTTGCTGCCAAAGAAAAGTTGGCCCTGCGGCAGCAAACTATTGGACAAGTGGTTAAAATTCTGCTATAATAGATAAAGAAGCGTAAAAAAGATGGGCTTGCCTCGTCGAAGTTGTAACGAAGATGGGTGAAAGCCATCTTTTTCTTTATTTTTAAGACAATATGTGTGGCTGTTACATATCAAAAAAATGATACAATCATCATAAGCGATTTTCATTTGGGATCGCAAAAAAGCCAGCCGAAAGAGCTTTGCCGTTTTTTGATGGAACTTTTGAAAAATCCACCTAGGCGAGTGGTAGTGGCGGGTGATGCTTTTGAGCTTTGGAGTACGAGTTACAAGGATACTGGGGCAGATGAATATCGGGTAATCAAATTGTTGATTGAACTTTCGGAGAATGGAACCAGAATTGTATATATTCCCGGCAACCATGATCGTGCCTTTCGTACTTTTTTCAATTTTACTTTTGGCAAAATAAAAATGCGTAACGAATATGTCATCAGGCATGATCACAAAAAATATTTAGTGATGCATGGCGATGAATTTGACGCTTTCACTAGAAATCATGTGGTGATGTCAATTTTGTTGGATCAATTTTATGTCTGGCTGGTGCGGCTGAATTCGTTTTTTCGGATTTTTTCTCGCTCAAAGAAATCATTGGCGGAGCAAAAACATTCCAGGCGCTATGCTGAGATAGTGGAAAAGATTCGATCCCTCGCCTTGGCTTATGCGCGTTCAAAAAAGATGAGCGGGATTATAATCGGTCACAGTCATTGGCCGGAATTACTGGTTAATCCGGATGGTCTTATTTATGCTAATTCTGGCGATTGGGTAGAGAACTGTTCATATATTGTGGTCGGCGACGAAGTCAGATTGGAATATTTCAAAAATTAAATTACTTTCCAGCCATCTTTTGTTTCAACAATCGTGCCTTTGATTTCAAATCCCGAGGCCAATTTGTGTCCGCCACCGCCAAATTGGGCGGCGATTTTTGAGACATCCACACCCTTATATTCTTCACTGCGCAAGCTACCCTTAATAATGCCATTGCCTCGCTCAGAAAGAATGAGGGCAAATTTTGTGCCTGGCACAGTATTGAGAATACCGGAGACTTGCGCAATATCTTCGGTGCTGGCATTGCAATCTTCCAAATCTTTTTGGGTAAGCGCAGACACAATCATGCCATTGTCAGGATTTATTTTGGCTTTTTCAAAAGCTTTGCCCCACAGTTTCAAAGTTGAAATATTTTTATTGGCAAAGGTTGTTTCTACAATCTTAGAAAGTGGCACGCCTTTTTTCATTAGTTGTGAAGCAATTTCCATAACCTTAGGCGTGGTGTTGGAATGCTGAAAGGAACCGGTGTCAGACATGAGGCCGAGCATGATGGGCGTGGCCATTTTGCGACTGATTCCAATTTTATTAAACAAGAAAAAGTCATAAATAATTTCGCAAACGGAGGAATATTTAGCATCGATGATATTAATATCGCCTTTAATAGTGATGTCGGGATGATGATCAATGAGCGCCACGATTTGATTGTCCTGAACTTGGTCTAGGATTTTATGAAAACCGCGCTCAACGCTGTCAGTAGCGATGATTAGATTATATTTTTTTAGATCAAGATTGGCTGGATTAAGAAAAGTTTCTTCTAGAAGCGGCTGGAGATATTCCGGGAATGGATCATAGCAACTGATGTCCGCTTTTTTCCCGAGGGTCTTGATATATTCGCTCAAAGCCAAAACGGATCCAGTGGTGTCGCCGTCCGGACGGGAATGCGCAAAAAGAAGAATGTTTTCGGATTCTTTGATGACATAGTTTAGTGTATTAAATTGCTGTGCAAATTTAGCCATAAAATTTCAAATTTTAAATTCCATCCGCCGCAGCGGACAAATCAAGATCAAATTTCTAAATTATAAATTTTTAAAATTTAATCATTTACTTGCCTGCCGGTAGGCAGGGATTTCATTTGAAATTTTTAATTTGGATTTTGTAATTTAAAATGCGATTGGTATCGCATTTTATTGTTTTTATATTTGTCTTAGAAGTTTTTCTATTTCATCAGCCTTGGATTCGGTCATATCGGTTATGAACTGAACTTTTGGCAAGGGGCGCATATGGAGCTTTTTGTTGAGAGCGCCTTGAATGCGATACATCTCTTTTTTCAAGGTTTTTTCGACATAATCAATTTCGCTCTCTGGGAAAACACTGACGAATATACGAGTATAGCGGAGATCGGGGGTGGTGTCAACCTTAGCGATCGTCACAAAGAGCCCGCTCTTGAGGGAGAGGTCTTTGAGGATAATTTCATTGATGTGCTGTTTGACCAGCCCATTTATTTTGATGGTTCGCTCGGACATAGCAGTTTAAATTTTCAATTTACAATTCACAATTTTCAATGAATTTTCAATTACTAAATTTTAAAATTTTGATAATTGATCATTGGGAATTCCTGCCTGCCGGCAGGCAGGTATTGTAAATTGAAAATTGAGCCTTGAAAATTGTCAATTACAGTGTTTTCTTTTTTACTTCTTCAGTGTAGCAGACAAGCGTGTCGTCTTCTTTAATTTTGGTTTCTCCGTCGAAAGTTATGCCGCATTCATTATTTTTAACTACTTCATCAACGGCCACTTTATTTTGTTGCAGATTGGCGAGTTTGCCTTTGCCGATGACATTGTCTCCTCGCATAACTTCAATCAGGCAGCCCTTGGCAATTTTTCCGGAAATGACTTTTCCTCCTACAATCATATCTTTCTTGCCGGTTTTGAAGATGGCCAACACATTCATTTTTCCAAGGTCAGTTCTTTCAATTGATAGCGGCAACATTTCAATCAATCTATTTTTTATGTCTGTTACTAATTCGTAGATAATTTTATAATTTTTAATTTCAACCTTGCTGGCTTCGGCCATGCGTTTGGCTACGGGAGTTGTTTCAACATTAAAGCCGAAAACAATCGAGTTTGAATTTTGCCCCATTCTGACATCGGATTCGGTTATGTTGCCAACACCAATGCTGATGTAGCTGACGGCCACTTCGGAAGAGTCTATTTCAGAAAGAATTTGTTGGATGGCCTCAATGGATCCTCGAACATCAGATTTCAAAATGATATTTAATTTCTTAATTTTTTCATCCGCAATGGTTTTATAAATTTTTTGCGCATTTAATTCGCCAGTCATACCTGTTGGTCCTGAGTCTGCAGCACGAAGCGCCTCTACTCTAGCCAGAGCTTTGCCGCTGACTACTTGGAGGATGTCATTTGTATTGGAGGTCGTATTTAGTCCGATTAAACTGATTGGGGTGGATGGGCCGGCTTCAAGCAGTCTTTTACCGGCGAAATCTTCCATTCTGCGGACGCGTCCATGGGCTGAGCCAGCAATAATATCTTGACCCTCCTTGAGCGTACCGGTTTTAATTAGAATAGTGGCTACAGGTCCTTTTTTTGGATCTAGATGTGATTCCAACACTACGCCTAAAGCATCACGCTTGAAATCAGATTTAAAATCTTCAACCTCGGCGATAAGCAGGATATTTTCCAATAATTCATCAATGCCGATGTTTTGTTTGGCGCTGACTTCACAGCAGAGAACTTGGCCGCCCCAGTCTTCAACCAGAATGCTTTTTTCAGCCAGTTCCTGTTTAACTCTTTGAATATTGGCCTCAGGCTTATCCACTTTATTAATAGCTACGAGGGTCGGAATTTTTTTAGCTAACAGATATTCAATAACTTCACTTGTTTGCGGGCGAACACCATCATCAGCGGCAACAACCAAAACTGCGATATCAGCAATGGAAACTCCTCGTTCACGCATAGCACTGAAAGCTTCATGGCCGGGCGTATCGACAAAAGTTATCATTTGGCCTTTTCTTTTGGCTTGATAGGCGCTGATATGCTGAGTGATTCCACCGGATTCCCTGGCAGCCACGCTGGTTTTTCGGATTGTATCAAGCAGAGTTGTCTTGCCATGGTCGACATGTCCCAAGATAGTCACCACGGGCGGCCGGGATTGTAAAACTTCTCCCGATTTACCTTCTTTTTGCATCTGTTCAATCAATTTTTCCAGCGTCATTTTTTCACCAGCTTCAATGACCTCTTCCTGAACTTCATAGCCAAGATCCTGAGCGATAATAGAAGCTGTTTCAAAATCAATTCGTTCATTGATGGTGGCTAGGATTCCATTTTTCATCAATTCAGTAATGATGGTTCCAATGGACAAGCCCAAGAGTTCACTTAATTTTTTTACAGTGACTGCGGCAGGAAGAAGTACTTTTTTGTTTGTAGGTTCTGTCATTTAGGTTATTAGACTTGTCCCTGAATAATGTTTTCGCTAAAAACTTTTAAATTTTGGCTACGACTGGTTAAAATTTTTTCAAAAGACCTACGGGTATTCCTCAAAATTTTTAACTGCGTCTCGCTCAAAATTAAAAAGTTTCGCTTGAAAAATTATTCAGGGACAAGTCTATATTTTCTTATTAGTACTGGATGAATTAGCTATTTTGATGACTTGATCTTCCTCTTCGGTGAGCTGATATTTTTCTGATTCGCCGCCCAAGATGGCTTTGGCATAAACCCTGGTTCCTTCGCGAGTATATAAGGAGGAAATCACAAGGCCGTTATTTTTTCCGTTGAGCATCGCGATGGCAAAGCTTTGATCTCCCCCGACATCTTTGAAAGGATTAAATCTGATCATTCCGAATTTGTGCAACCCTTTTTGCGACAGAATGTTTATTTGATTGGATATGTTATATAGCTCCTGAATATCTTTATCTAGGGTTTTGATAGCCTTAGAATGGCCAATTATTATATCCTCGATATTTTTTACATTATTACCTGCAAAGAATTCAGTGCTTTTTTGACGCATTGCCTTGAGGTTTAAATGTAGAAAAATAATCCAAATAAACAAAACTATCATAATTGCCAAGAGGGCTATGACGACAATTGGTTCATAGGTACGCAATAAATTCAGAATAATTTGCATATAGAAGCCTTAAATAGATGCTGATTACCTAGTAAGGCTAGCATTTATATGGGGTTGTGTAAAGCTTTTTCTAAGCGGTACCTTTTGGACAAAATCCGAACCTATTTCGCCCAAAATCCTGACACTGA
>CAZMNQ010000030.1:0-11314 GCA_964567695.1 uncultured Bdellovibrionales bacterium | reverse complement strand
ATTGTACCACTTTTTAATGTAAAAATACAGGGGGTTCTTCAGGGGTTTCATTTTTTATAGCTATATAATAGCACATATTTTAAATTTTTGAAAATAGCCTGAACCAAATAAAAAAAGCACCCGCCATATCTGCGAATGCTTTTCCATTTTCCTTTGCCTAACGCTTCGCCCACTGTGGAGATCTGCGAGCCTTCTTCCTGCCCGGCTTTTTTCTTTCCACCACGCGTGCGTTACGAGTTAAATATCCTAAATCTTTTAATAGCTTCTTAAGTGTTTCGTCATGGATAATCAACGCACGAGCCACTCCCAATCTGACAGCTTCCGCTTGGCCGGTGATTCCCCCACCCACAACTTTAACTGAAATATCAAATTTTCCTTCCAAACCAGCCGCCACCAATGGTGCCTTCAAGGTATCAGAATGCCTCTCAATCGTAAAATATGTCTTAACAGGCTTGCCATTCACCACGATGCCCTTATCTGCCTTGTCGACAGGATAGAGACGAACCTGAGCAATGGAGGTTTTTCGTTTACCCACCGCATAAAAATATTTTCCAACGAATTCCTTGGTTTCTTTAGTGGTCTTCACTTCTTTGACAGCCTTAACTTCCGGAGCAATTTTAGCTTCTTTAATTTCCTTGACTTCTTTAACTTTCACAGGAGCCTTGACTTTTACAGTTTTAGTCGTAACTTTTTTTGTTGGCATATATAGTATATAATTTTAAATTATAAATTTTAAATTTGAAATAAATGATTGAATTTTTAAAATTTAGAAATTAGAAATTGTTTTAAAATTTAAAATTAAAAATTAAAAATTTCCACCTAGTGTGTTATTTCAATTTTGTGCTTGTGTTGCGCATCAGCGTAGATGAGCAAGCGAGTCATCATTCTGTCTCTGAGCTTGTTTTTGCAAAGCATGCCATAAACCGCACCTCCAATCACCTTGCGTGAATCTTTAGCTATTTGATCTTTCAATTTGATCGAAGTCATACCGCCTAAGTAACCGCTGAAATGATTGTAGACTTTGCCTTCCATCTTGTTGCCAGTTACCTTGAGCAAATCTGAATTGATAACTACCACGAAATCGCCCGCGTCAATGTTCGGAGTAAAATTAACTTTATTTTTACCGCGCAAAATCAGCGCGATTTCTGTCGCCATTCTACCCAAAATCTTGCCTTGAGCATCGAATAAATGATATTTTCTTTGAATTGTTTGCTTTGTCATATTTTTATTACCGTAATTTAATCTACAAATTCTATAACCGCAATCTTGGCTGCGTCGCCTTTTCGGGGAGTTAATTTAATTATTCTGGTGTAACCGCTGCCTCGGTGTGAAAATTTATCCAGAAATTCTCCAGTCAATTTTTTCACCGCCATTAACGGAATTTTGATTCGAAGTGCACGAAGAACAGCCACTTTTTTTGTTTCATCTTTGCTAAGCTTCGCTTTGTTAATCAACTTGTCGATCATGGCTTTCATTTCCTTGGCTTTGGCCTCGGTTGTCGTGATTTTTTCTTCCATAATCAAACTGCCCAGGATCGTTCTGAATAACGCTCGTCTTTGGCTTCTGACTCGGCCTAATTTTCGTCCTTTTTGTAAATGTTTCATTATTTTACCGATTCGAAACTACGAATGTTATGCGAATCTACGAACTTATATAATTATTTATTTCATTCGAATGGGCGCTTTCGTAGAGCGCTTTTCGCATGCTACTTTTCTTGTCTTAAATTAATTCCATAATCTCCAATGGCCTTTTTAATTTCTTTTACGCCTTTTGCGCCCATACCCTCAAAATCCGTCAATTCTGCTTCAGTCATCTTGATGATTGCGCCAATCGTTTCAATCTTATTAGCTTCCAAAACATTCAAGGTCCTGGTGGAAAGATTCTTAAGTGTTGAAACTTCAACTTTTTTTGGATCTTCCTTTTTTTCTTCAGATACAGCCGGAGCCGCCTCTTCAGTTGCCTCAACCGCCTCTTCAGTCTTTGCTACTTTCTTTTCAGCAACAGCAAGGGAGGAAAATACAGAAAATTGTTCCGCCAAAATTGCCACGGCGCTGCCGAAAGCTTCTTTGGAATCAATGCTACCGTCAGTTGTAATCTCTAGTGTAATTTTTTCATAGTCAGTTTTCTTGCCAACGCGCATATTGTCAACATTATAGTTCACTCTCTTGATTGGGGTGTAAATAGCATCCACCGCGATAACGCCGATTTCTTTTTCGCCTCTTTCTTGCTGTTCAACCGGCACATAGCCGATGCCATTTCTGATTTCCAATTCCAATTCCAATTCTCCTTTCGGACTGGTGATAGTTGCGATATGCGCATCCTTGGTCACAACTTCAATATCTGACGGACATTCAATCATGCCAGCAGTCACTGTCTTTTCTCCCTTAACCTTCAACGAAACCTTAACCGGCTCCGTGCTGAATGATTTGAAGCGAACTTGTTTCAGATTTAAAATAATCTGAATAACATCTTCCAAAACATTCGGTACGGTTGAAAATTCATGTGTCACGCCTTTAATTTTCACAGAAGTGATGGCTGAACCGGAAAGTGAGGATAGCAAAACTCTGCGCAGCGCATTGCCTAGCGTAGTTCCATATCCAGGATAACATCCTTCAATTTCAAACTTGCCAGCGTTTCCTTCCAGACTGGTGAATTTTGGTTTTTGAGGAAGTGTTATTGATTGCATATTTTTATACCGATACGAAACTACGAATAAGTTCGAATCTACGAACCCATAGCTCCACATCGTTATTACTTAAATTAATTTTTAAATTCTTTAAATTTCGTAGGTTCGAATCGGTTTTTTATCTTGAGTAATATTCGACAACAACCTGGACATCCACATTAATTCCAATTTCTTCTCTGGTCGGGATGTTTGTCACTTTAGCTTCCATTTTGGAAACATCAAAACTGATCCAAGCCGGGAAATCTTTTTTATTCTTAATAGCCAGCTCCAAATTCTTAAAATAGCTCTTTTCACTTTTAGTCTTGCCGATTGAGATCACATCTCCCACCTTCACTTCGTATGACGGAATGGAAACTTTCTTGCCGTTCACTGTCATCAAGCCGTGATTTACTAATTGTCTGGCCTGTGTGCGAGAAGCGGAGAAACCAGATCTGTAAACAATCGTATCTAATCTCATTTCCAATCGGGCAAGAAGTAAATCTCCAGTAATTCCGGGCTTCTTCACAACCTCATCAAAATGTTTTTTGAATTGTCTTTCTAAAACACCATAAATTCTCTTGATTTTCTGCTTAGCTGAAAGCTGGATGCCATATTCACTCTGACCGCGAGATACTTTTTTTCCATGCACTCCGGGAGCATAGGCTCGTTTAACCATTCCACATTTAGCAGTGTCACAACGCTCACCTTTAAGAAACAGTTTTTCACCTGATCTTCTGCATTTTCTACATTTTGCGTCTGTATCTCTAGCCATAGTATTTTAAAAATTTGAAACTTTAAATTTGAAATTATTGCGTTATATTCTTCTCAATTTTTTTGGTCGACATCCATTATGCGGAATCGGGGTTATATCTTTAATCATTAATAGATCGAAACCATTATTAGACAAGGCTCTGATTGATGCTTCTCGTCCGCTACCCACACCCTTAACAAAAACTTCCAATTCCTGAAGCCCATATTTTTTAGCTTTTTCTGAAACGCTGGCTACAACTTGTGTAGCGGCATAGGGAGTGGCTTTTTTAGCGCCTTTGAAACCCATCATTCCCGAAGAAGCCCATCCCAAAACTGCGCCGTTTATATCCGCAATACTTACGATAGTATTGTTATAAGTACATTTTACGGTTGCTCGCCCTTTTAGAATTTGCTTTTTTGGTTTCTTCGCCTTTGCTGGCTTGCCAATGTCCTTTGCTTCCGTAGCAACTTCTGCCTTCACATCGCTTGAAGCTTCAGATGTCTCTTTAGTTGTAACTTCTTCTTCCATCATCATAATATTCAAATTAACTCTAATGTTTAAACAAATTTATGCGAATTTTTTATTTGATGTTTCTATTCGCATTAATTCAACTTAATTATTCACGACTATTGGTATTCTAAGTCTTCTCAGTCTTAACTCTGCCGCTACCCATAGTTTTTCTGACATTACCGCGAACAGTTCGACTATTGGTTTTGGTTCTCTGGCCTCGCACTGGCAGACCTTTCTGATGTCTTGTTCCACGGTAGCAGCCAACTTCTTTCAGTCTCTTAATGTTGGTTCTAACTTCATGCTTCAATTCACCTTCCATTCTGATTGTTTTTTCAATATGCTCTCGAATCTTGTTTCCATCCGCTTCCGACAAATCTTTCGTTCTTATTTGCTTTGATATGCCAAGTTTATCTAAAATTTTAGACGCGGAACTTGATCCTATTCCATAAATATAGGTTAGGGAAATTTCTATTCTTTTTTCGTCAGGGATATTTACTCCAGCGATTCTTAACATAATATTATAAAAAATTTAAAATTTTAAATTTAAAATTTAAAATTGTTGTTTATCCTTGTCTTTGTTTATGTTTTGGAGTAACACAAATAACGAAAAGAACACCCTTTCGTTTAACTAATTTACATTTATCACAAATTTTTTTAACTGATGCTCGCACTTTCATAGTGTTGTAAGTCTCCTAATTAAATAAAAACTATTTAAGTCTTTTGACTATTCTACCCTTGCTTAAGTCATATGGACTCATCTCAAGCAAAACCCGATCGCCAGGCAGAAGCCGGATATAATTCACTCTCATTCTTCCGGAAATATGCGCCAACACCACATGCCCATTATCCAATCTAACTTTAAATGTCGTGCTAGGCAGATTTTCTTCGACCACACCTTCTAATGTAACTATTTCCTTATCATTTGCCATAATTTGTATAAAACAAAAAAATAGACGGAGATTTCCCTGCGACAAAAAAATTGCCTCAGGAATAGAAATCAATCCTAATTCATGCGTTTCCTTTCATCTTCCCTCTATTTTGAAATTTATCTTCTTGTGTCTTCTTTATCCATATTAACTAGATATCTAATTCTTGTCAACCCCAGCGCTAACCCGTGTCTAACTTTTCTGCAAAAATAGCACCAGTTATGTGCATTTAAAAGCACCTTGTTATTCTACTATAGAGTTAGTGCGGGGTCAAGTATTATGTCAACACGGCTCTCATAGGCGGGAATCTTGCCTGTCATAAAAGACGGCCAGTAGCCAACTTCGACCCTGTCTATATCCGGATATTCGCTTAAATAAAGCTTTAATTCATTTTCCTTTTTCCCCAATAATCCATTTTTTAAATTTTCCAAGTCAATATTGGGAATAATAGTTTCAGAACTATGCACTCTGATTATTATAGATCCGTCATTAAAATTTATGTCCGACTTTCCAAATTCCAGGTTGATATAACCCTCTATTCCAGAACTTGATCCTCCGCTCTTTTTTGATATCGAATTAGCCACGACTTTTTTTACATCATCCCCCCTGAACACAATCGCACTGGCTTTGATTTTCACTGTTACAGAAAATTTATCTAAAGCATCCCCGGCAGAATTAGAAGTTGTGTATGATGAATCATCAATGCTAATTGCATCATCTAACAGAATATATCCGTCACCAGCAGATTCTTTTAATTTTTGATTTATAGATACTCGCAATTCCTGAGCCACCTTGGTTTTTGCTGAGCTAATGTCAGATTCCGTTATAGTCTTCATCGTTTGGGTGCCTTGTCCGCCACCAATCATCGCCTTAAATGATTTGGCATAAATTTTAGCATATTTGTCACCCCCACTGCTTTGAAAACCAGGAATAGTAAATGAAGCCGCTTCGATATTATATGTCTCACCCGATTCATCCGCCATCACTTCTGCCTCTATCGCACCTGGCTTATCACCGTTCATTCCGGGGATTATAATTCCTTTAACTAGTCTAAAAATCTTTTTATCCGGACTTTCAAATCTCGTAGTAGCGACCAACGGTTGTGGGCTAGCGCTGAATTCGTTATAGATTGTGAGTGTGCCATGTGCTTTTTGATTTGACACGCCCTTTGTTCCAGTGGCATCATAGCTGCTTGTCAGTTCCGAAGAAACAGAAATTACCTTAGCCGGAATAACTTCTTTTTCCACATCAACCTCGCTTGCGCCCACATTGCCGTCCATTTGTGAATCCAAAACTGCAATTTTATTTTTTGCAAAAACAGTTATGGAAGCTTTGGGCAAGAATAAATAGACTGCTACTCCGAAAAGAGCCACAATAGCAATCGCGCTAAATATCATAAAATATTTACCGGCATGACTTCCGACATTTATATTCTTATATTCATCCGCGTCAGATGCCTTTTGATGTCCAAAAAAATCATTAACTTTTTTCGTCTTTGAATTTTTCTTTTCACGACTTTTTGGAAATTCCGGAATGGCTTCTTGCTTAAATAGATTTTTAGATTTTTTATGTACAATGGAATTAATTTCTTTCTCATCTTCCGATGGGACATCTTCACTGATTTCCATATTTCTAATCATATCCATCGGAGCATAAATTCCTCTTTTTTCAACCTTCTTTTTAAAAGACGCTTGATTTTTTTTCAAATCATCCCCCATATCAATCACCAATTCTTTGTTTATAATCCGTTCTTCCCGTTCCGGCGCCTGTCTAGATAAGTCCGTTTGTTGCATAATGCGATCCTTTTGCCCAAGCAAAGCGGCTAGCTCTTCCGGCTGATAATATTCATCTGAACCAATTTTGTCCAAGCGTTGTCTTGCCATCGCATCTTTCGGTTCCCCCATACTTAGAGCTGTTTTTATTTCAACATCATCACTGGCATCAATTTCCAAATCGCCGACATCCTGACCATCAATATCATCTAGTTTCTGCTCCACTGATATTCCTGCCTTTTCAATCAACATTTTTCCGAATTTGTCCTGAGTCACTATTATAAGTTCTTTTTTTAGGCTATCCGCTTCTTTTTTGAGCAGCTTCAGATTTACAATACTTTGGATAAGTATGGCTCTTTTTGGAACAACGATAACAACCTCCCTAGTTTTGGCCGTCCGCAAACGGTCAACTATGTAAGTTATCTCTTCGTCTATGTCGATGTAGAATGTTTGATGCACCTAATTAAAATTTTAAAGTCTAAATTTTAAATTTTAAATGAAATCTCAATGATTAAATTTAAAATTTTTTAATAATTTAGTGATTTAAAATTGATTTAAAATTTATAATTAAAAATTTAAAATTTTACTTCTGTATCATCTTCACCGCCCGCCGCAGAATGCCGGCCATCACTTTTTCTTCCCCGGCTAAATCCAGCGCCAAGTTGGCCAGACCCATCGGAGTTATATCTTGCGGATCACGCAATTCGCCCGTGGCATCCATAATATTCACAACATCCTTGGGCTGCAAGAAACTAACTTGTGGCATCTTAGCAAACGGCAGATTCTTTGTCCATTTCGAATTCATCAGCACTTTTTTAACTCCCGGCAGACCGGAACCGCCACCGCACAGAAAAAATCGCGAAGGCAAAGTATCCGATTCCGCAAATTCAACCAAGGACAGTTCCACGCCCGAAAGCCAAACATTACAATCAGCCGCCAACATCTTTTCAATTTTAATGGCCACATCTTTACCCAATTTTCCTTCCGCATATTTTATTTTCAAAATTTCCGCTTCTTCAAATGTAATTCCCAGTTCCTGCGCCAATCTCTTGGTGAAAGCTCGGCCGCCCAAGGCAAACATTTTCGTGCCTTCCAATCCACCGTTTCGCACCACCGCGATGTCGGTTGTGCCACCACCGATATCCACGAAAATTGCATTGAAATCCATAACATCTTCAATGCCCATTGATCTAGCCACGGCGTATGGTTCAGCCGCAATGCTCAGTAACTCTAATTTAAGCTCTTTTGCGATAGATTGCAAGGCGCCCAAATGCACCATTGGCGCATAGGCATTGAAAACCGAGATGGAAACATCACGACCTTGAAAACCAACCGGATTGGTCACACGATAGCCATCAATGCGCACATCCACAATCGCCGCGTTAATCAATTTCACTTCAATTTCACTGTGCCCGGTTTCCCAAGCCAGTTGCTGGCGAATACGGTCAAAAGCTTTCCATTCAACTTTTTGTATGATATTTTTCAATTCCGGCAAATCAATTCTGATTTCCGGTTTTATTCTTTCATAGTGCACTGTGGTCGTGGTGCCTTTCACCAACTCGCCCGCAATTCCAACAATCGCTTTTTCCACTTTTTTTGCGCCGGCCATAAGTTTCGCCAGCTCAATCGCATGTTTGGAATTCTCAATCACGCCAGCGATGTCCGACACCGCTCCGCTTTGCATATCCCCCAATCTTTGCCGAGCTCGCCCGACACCCATCACAATTCCATTGCCGGTTTGCGGATCAATCTTAAAAACCAAAGCCTTCACCACTTCCGTTCCAATATCAAGAGACAACAAAAAATCTGATGATATATCCCGTGAACCTAAAATTTTAGAAAAAATTGACATTCTAAGAAAAGTTTTTTATTTTTATTTGATTAAATTAATTATACGACAAAATGAGTTGATTGACAAATTAAATATAACTTGCTATAATTTATTATTCTTTTCCAGTAGCATATCAAAACAACCCAAAATCAACCATACGAGGTGATACCGTGGAAGAAGACAAAAAGAAGCTAAGAACTATTTCCGGGAAACGATTAGAAAAACTGGTCGGACATCGAGGACATTCCTTAAGAATAGACAAGGTAATCTTTGATTCATCCAGACCCAATAATCTCGTCGGCTACAAAACTATTGACCCATACGACTTTGATCTCGTGGGTCACTTTCCTAAAAAGTCAGTTTATCTAGGGAATTTAACTGTGGAATGCGCTGAGATAACAGCAGCAGCGCTGATCAAGTTGAATTCTCCTGAAATCGAAGGAGAATCATTTATCGTGGGCACCGACAAAGTAAGGTTTAAAAGGCCCGCTCTCCCTGGTGACACACTCACTTTTACAGTCACCTTTTTGAAACAAAAACGTGGCATGTTCTTCTTTGATGCCACAGTGACAAATCAACGAGGTGAAATTGTAACAACAATCGTCAACATAATCGGGGCACATGTTATTCCTGAATGAAACTTCACTACAGGACGGCATTTTCCCCACCAACAAAAGCATCTAGGATGGATTTCCGCCTAGATGCTTTTTAAATTTTATTCAATATTATTCCAAAATAGCCTTAATTCTCCTCACTCCTGCGGAAGAGGCTTCTTCTTTGGTGATTTTACTCTTTTTCATATCAGTCCGTCCGCTTTAAAATTTTCTAGTATTGATTTTGCTATCGCATTAGATAAAAATGTCGGTACGGCATTGCCTATTTGTAAATTTCTATCACTCCTTGAGCCATAAAATTTATAGTTATCAGGAAAACACTGAATTCTTGCGCCTTCTCTTGTTGTTAGCGGTCTTGCTGCCTTTGGATGTATGCATCTTGATGATGATGGAGTGCTTAAATTCCTGGTTATTGTGGGCGTTGGTCTGTTCCACCAAAGCCGGCAATAAGTATTTTTGAATCCCGATGTTGGTCGCAATTCCTCAGGCAAATCTTCCGGAGTTCCACCATCTGGCAACAATTCCATTATTTTCACTAATTTTTCATTATTTTTTGGAGCATTATGATCCATTACTTTTTCCGGAGCATTGCTACGCATTAATTTCTGAAAATTGTTTTTTGATTCAATTGCATACTCAAAACTTTCTTCAGCATTTTTTATAAATGGCAAATCGCTAATTGCATCTTCTAATGTTAAATACGGCTTCAATTTATTATTAAATAAATTTAGCGCATCATTAGGATTATAATTTGACGGCTCGGGATATTGAAAATCTGCTTTAAGTTTCGATCCAATAATTATCACCCTTTCTCTTATCTGGGGAGCGCCGAAATCGGCCGAATTAAGAACTTTAACTTGAACCTTATAGCCCAGCGACTCAAAAAGAGCTACTATTGTTTCTAACAACTCACCATTTTGCATCGATAAAATACCCCGAACATTCTCAAAAAGAAAAAGTTTTGGATTAAATTCTTTTAGCACTCTGTAATATTCTTGAAAAAGCTTTCCGCGAGGATCATCAATCAATCTTTTTCCAACAGTCGAATAAGCCTGGCATGGCGGTCCGCCAACAACGATATCAATATCGCCTGCTTTTATGTTTAAATCTTTTTCTATGTCTATAGCTCTGAAATATTTTATATCCTTTTCATACATTTTAACCGTGGGATGATTCAGAGAGTATGCTTTTGCCATATTTGGTAAAATTTCATTAGCGGCAACTATTTCAAATTTATCATCATGCGAAAAACCATAGCTTAAACCGCCAACCCCGCAAAACAAATCAATTATTTTTAACTTTTTATTTTTATTTATTTTTATTCATATAAATTTGCACATCAATCGAAATTTATTTCTTTGTATTTAATGGGACTCTCCATTAGCTTCCAAACAAAATAATTTTGATCAATATTAAAAACTGTCTGTCCCTCCATTTGCTGTCTAGTTATCCAATTTACACTATTTTCCTCAATTTCATCAAGCTTCACAAACGCCACTTGTCCATTATACAAATCAAAATGAATTGCCACTGTGTGCACTCCTGACTCCTGAAAGACTTTTTTTGCCTCCAATACTTTGTGCTGCTTAATATCATTTGTTCCTGTAAATCCAGACTGCATCTCTACTCTAATTTTTTCTTTTCTCTTTAATCTTATCTCCAAATCGGCTTTTGGAGTTCTTTTGAAAGTCTCAATGTTTTTTAAGTCATCATCGCCAATTAAATCAATCTTGGAAACATTCACCTCAAATATTAATCCGAGAGCCTTTAAAAAATAATTGGAAATTATGAATCCACGCATCCAAGAAAAATAAACTTGTTCCGGTCTTCTGCCTTGATTATTAAGCAATGGAAAAATATTGCTTTCTTTCATTATTTTAAATGTGCGATCGATGTGTTCTTTTTTAAAAATATCAATGTCATCAATTTTTATTTTATTGGAAACTACTAAATTTATTTTATCAATAATATCATAAAGTCGCTTATTTAATAATTTAATATAGTTAAAATCAACTGTCGGCGTAATATCTTTCGCTCCAAAAAAATTTTTAACATTTGATTAATTGGCAAATCCTAATTTTTGTCGATATTGTCGAAAATATTCAGTTGTAATTTCAATTTGTTTGGACATAATTTCATTTTATTGATTATGTTTTGTAACTAAAAATTGGATAAAATATTAGTGCTTAGTGATATTATATCACTTTGGAAATTTGATGCAAGTCCATATCTTTATATGCTATTC
>CAZMNQ010000029.1:0-11331 GCA_964567695.1 uncultured Bdellovibrionales bacterium | reverse complement strand
AGAATGATCTTATCTAACATTCTGTCATGTACCGGATGATCATTGTATGGTTGTGAAGTTGTTCCAACCATTTCAATATATTTAAATGCATATGGTGATGCTTTTCCGGCTTCTACTGTGTCAATATTTAAATATTCATATGTTAGGACGCCGTCTACCCATAATTTAATGAAACCGTTCGCGCCGCTTGATGATAATTTTACTGCAAACACAATTGAATACCATTTATTGTATGCGAATTTCGGCATGTTTGCACAAGAATAGCCGTTCTTGTTTGGGCCATAAGGTTCCATGGTTTTGTTAACATGATAAGTAGGGTTCCCGAAATATATTGAATAATGATGGTCGTCATTATCCTCAAATCCTCCAGTGATTCCGTTGCCGTAACAAGCAGATTTTTCTCCGACTGGCTCTGTCCAATGCCCGAAACTGTTTGACCAACGAGTGCCAGATAAATCAAGCCCAATGGATTTTGAAACTGACTGACCAGACTCACGCCATATATCAGAACCATTTACACTTTTTGCATTATGATAATACGCAACATACAACACTCCATCTTCAGTGATGCTGTAATTTGAAAAGTTTGTTTTGTGTTTTGCTTGGTGTGTTGCAGTATTTTCATTTAATGGTATACGAAAATTTATATAATTGTTTCCGTCTGGCGTAGGCGCCTTATTTTCAATCGTACCTCGAACAACACTATTGCCTTCTTTCCAACCAAGAGGGTAAAACGCTTCGCCAGTTAAACTAGGGCCTTCTACCTCCCAGGGCAAGTAAGCACCTGGTACTCCACCCTCCGCATCATAGTGAAAAAAAACAGTCGCTTGGGCGGGTGAAGCAACAAAAAAACTCATTAATCCAAAAAATGTCGCCGAGAATATAATTATTTTTTTCATTTTTTCTTGCCCCGTTAAATTTAGTTTTTGACTAAATATTTAACTGGGGTGTATTTAAAAATTTATTCTTTTTAGCTTTTTTATTATACCACCTTTTAACAAAAAAATAGACTGCTTGTGGATAACTTTTGACATTTTTTTTCTGCCACGAAAATCTTCTATTACAGAGCCTTAACACAAGTTGTCTGAAAAAGCGCCACATCATCCGACGTAATATCGGCGCTTTGGTTGATTAGCTTCGGATACATGATGGCAGATTGATTTTGCGCGTGTCCTAATCCCAGGGCATGACCCATTTCATGAATAAGCACCGCTAGCAAATCTTTGTCATCCGCAAACTGAAAAATGTCGATTGATTTTTAATATCTTTGAATTGCTGATCTAAATCTTTTTTTTGTTGAGTAATTTTATCATAATCGCTGCCAGATGCGCCGCCTTGGCTGTTCCAATAGGAAACATTTTGATTGTATGTATTCAAATCTTTTTGATATTAATTAACGGCGTCATTGTAATCACCTTTAGCCTTCTCAAATTTAACCGAATCAGAATTGAAAGAACTTTTTTTCTGCTCAAGTTGTGCCGCCAATGATTCATAATTATCTAGAGATTGATCAATCCTTTGCTTGCCGGAAAAAATGTCAGCATCAATTTGTTTTAAATCTTCTGTCGTCGCTTGGCGGCTGTCAAAAAGCAAACTAACTTTCACACGGCCATCGGTTTTCATTGCAAAAACATCGCGTCCCAGCGCGCTTTCCCATTTCTGCTCCGCCTCTTGCATCATCGCCATAAATTTTTCCTGCGACACGCCAAACTTTGGATCAACGGTGCCCACAGAATAGGTCACGGGTATATCGCATTTATACAGCGACAGCGGATTATATTTCATCACCAGCGCCCGATTACGCACCACAAAAAGTCCCATGGAAAAAACAAGAAGAACTACTAAAATAATTTTTCGTATTATTCCGTGCATATATTATATTATACTTTATTAAAACATTTTTGCGCAAATTAAAAGAGGGGCTCGAATCGCGGTCGAATTCCCCTCCTTGTTTTACCCCCACTTGTTTTCAGATGGCCTCGCAGTGCATAACAAAAATTTCATGCATAACCGCCCGATATTCAGCAATCCACTCCTGATACTGCTTGCATACTTTATTTTCAATACACTCTTCACCGCTTATTCCCATTAAAGCTGTTGGACACCCTGAGCACGGATCCTGGTTCATGTTTTTCATAAGCCCCCCCTCATTGAGATTTACTGGGATTTATCTGCTTTACTACGCCGAGAATAATTACAATTTTTTATAATCACACTCGACATAACAATTTATTTTTCAAAGAACAAAAAAACCGACCTTTTCGCCGGGTTAGACTTTTCAGTTTCGTAATTATCTATTGATGTGAAACTTTACCCAGCGAAAAATGACTCAAAAGAATGAGTTACAGAATGAGCACTAATTTTTTCGCTGAATTATTCATACCGGCATTATCGTGCATATAATCGCTTCTGTCAAACTCAACTTGTGGATGACTAAAAAAGACTGGGAAGTTTTCCCAGTCTTTTTATAATCCGCTTTATTTTATTCCAGAATGCCATCGATATTAACATCATACAAAATCGCTTCTTGAATGTGCCGATATTCCAAAATTTCATCCGCAGAAAACCAAATCGGAATTTCTTTTTCAGCCTCTTCCACATTTCCAGAAGCATGCAACAAATTACGCACGCTTCGCTGGTCAACATCAGCCAAAGCATAGGTGTCCAGGGTAAAATCACTGCGAATTGAACCAACATCGGCAGTCAATGGTTCCGTGCTGCCAGTGATTTTTCTCACGAGAGCACACGCCTGATTCCCTTGCCAAACCATGGCCACAACCGGTCCCGCGCTTAAATATTTAGCGTTCGCCATCATCACTGCTTTGCCATTTTCCATGTTAGTCGCATACGGAGATTGCAAGCCTTTCTTTTCATAAGAAGCCCTGGCTTTTCGACCAACTTCTTCCAGCCACGCATCACCACCAACTTCATAATAGTGTTTCACGGCTTTTTCCTCAGTTGCAATTGTGGTTTTCATCGCCACCAACTTCAAACCAACGCGCTCATAGCGCCGAATAATTTCACCGACGAGTGATCTTTGGATTCCATCTGGTTTGATGATCACCAGTGTCTTTTCTTTGCTTGGATGATTTCCCATAGTTTTAAAATTTAAATACTTTATTACTAATACCTAGATTATCACATCATCAAAAAAACATCAAGCATCTGCTCAATTAAATAAATTTAATCTGTCAGCATTTGGCATTTGGCATTTAGATTTTGACATTTATAGGTGATATCTCCTTTCTCATCGGTTCTGACAATATTTATTTTATGCGTTCGCAATCTGTCCAAAACATCCGACGATGGATGGCCATAGCGATTATTTTTACCAACAGAAATGATGGCCCAATCCGGACGAACTTTTTCCAAAAATTCGTTGGAAGTCGAATATTTGGATCCATGATGTCCAACTTTCAAAACTTTGGCAGACAAATCTGTGCCATCTTGAATCAGTTTTAGTTCTTCTGTGCTTGGCAAGTCACCAGTGAACAAAAAAGAATTTTGTCCAAAAACCAATTTCGCCACGATACTATACATATTTGTATCTTTCACAACCTCTACCGGCAATTGATCCTGCGGACTCAAAATATTTAATTCAGCTTGATCTAATTTTATTTTTGCGCCTGCTCGGCCTTCTATTTTGGCAATGTTTTTCCCCGCCATTATTTCTTCCAATTTTTTGTAGACCTGCGATTCACTTTGCGCTTGCGTTTCCATCAACGCATCCACTTTATAATTTTTCAAAACATCAACTAAGCCTTCAATGTGATCTTGGTCCGGATGCGTGGCAATGACCATTTCAATTTCGCGATCCCAAAAAGGAATGTATTTGCCCAATTTTTCCAGCAAAATTTGCCCGCTCGGACCACCATCAATCAGAATTTGATTGCTCCCTTGCATAATCAATGTCGCATCCCCCTGCCCCACATCCAAAAAAAATACCCGCAACTTCTGATTTTGCGCCGAAAAAATAATCCCAGCTAAAATAAAGCTGATAAGTACTAAAGTAAGTATTAAAGTATATACTAATTTTCTATTTTTCATTATTCTAAAACGGTATTCCGCACCTTGGCGTAGTGCGTTTCTAAATTTCAGCTTATAAGCGTTAAGAAATTTTTACGCCTCTTTAGTCGCATTAAAAATTTTAGCGAATAAGCTAGAAATTTAGACAGCACGAGCCGGTGCCGGTGGTTTCTTTCTGCCATTTTCTTTGCCGCCAAAGAAAGTGGCGCGCTTTAATTTATTATTTTATATCTTTTAATTTTATCTTTATCTTATTAAAGTATAGCACTCCCAATAAAACTAGGTACCATACAACCACCCAAACCCAGGAAAAATTCATAATCCCCACGGAAGAAAATTTCAGATTGGCCAAAAAATAAATGACACTCGTTTCATATTTCAACGGCAAAAATGTCAGCCAGGCAAAAACCGTGGCCAAAGGTGGAAATATAAAAGATAAAATGGCCATCACAAACCCCAAGAGCATCGTCAGCGGAATAATCGGCAAGACCAACAGATTGGCCAAAGGAGAAATCAAAGAAAGTTGTTGAAAATCATTCATGATAATCGGTAAAACAAAAACTTGCGCGCTCAAAGTTAAAAAAAGAATTTCATTAAAAAATGAAATGCCATTTTTTTTGATGGAATATTTTTCGATTAACGGATAAAAATAAACAATGCCCACAGTCGCCAAGAAAGACAATTGAAAACCCACATCCCAACGCAAAAGTAATGGGTTAATCAGTAGCATCACGCTCGCCGAAAAAATAATTGAATTTTGCGCGTTGGCCAAACGACCGTTTTTCATCGCCCAAAGAAGCAGCATACCCATCACACCGGCGCGCACGGCGCTAGCTGGAAAACCCGTCATCACAACAAACAAAAAAATACCAATAATAGAAAACCAAAAAGCTTGTTTTCTCCACAACCCCAAGAAAATTCCCAACAGCATCAGATATTCGGCCACGATCGTGACATTATAACCCGACACCGCCACAATATGCGTCAGTCCGGTTTTAGAAAAATTATCCTTAACCGACTTGGACAATTGATCATCTCCGCCCAAAATGAGTCCAATTAACAATCCTGATTGCGGAGCCGGCAAAAGCGCCACAATTTTATCTTGCAAATTATTTTTTATTTTTAATAAAAAACTATACGCCCCGCTCCCCTGATTTTGCGCCACAACTTCAATTTTCGGATTTTTACATATATAGAAAATATTATCTTTTGCCAGATACATGCGATAATCAAAACCCTCTATATTCTCAGGAATTTCCAGCTGACAACTGACTTTCAATTTATCGCCATAAAAATACGCTGGGTAGGAATTGGTGGTAATCAAAAATTTAATCCTTTCTTCGCCATCGTTAGATACGATAATTTTTTGCATTCGGTCTTTGATGGCTGGCTCTCGTAAAATCAAAACCTTACCGGAAAAATTCCTGCTCGCCAAATCCAAATTGACTATTCTTTCTAACTTTAAACTTGTCAGCCAAAAACCGCTCAGAAAAAACAAAATAGAAAATGTTCTTAAATAAACTTTTCTATTTCCATAAAATACCACTAAAAAAATCAACGATAAAATCAGCGTTATAAAAAAATAAAAATTATCCATAATCCGCGGATAATAAAAAGAGGCAGAAAAAATTCCACCAATAAAACTCAAGGATAAAAGAAAAAATATTTTGGATTTACTCACCTCTTGATTATAGCAAAATATCCACAATCTTCATCCTGGCTGTCTTGCCCCCAACGATTGTCACCTGGCTCTTGGAAACAGCAAAATGACCGGCCAATATTTTCGCAAGCATTGCATTGGCCTCACCGTCAACCGGCGGAGCGGTCAGCTTCACTTTATATTCGCCTTCGGAAATTTTTGTCACCTCGTTTTTTGAAGAACGCGGTGAAACCTTGACATAGATACGCACGAGATGAATTTTAAATTTTAAGTTTTAAATTTTAATTGAAATCCAAATGCTCAAATTTTTTAATTATTTAAACATTTAATAATTTTAAAATTGATTTAAAATTTAAAATTTGTAATTTAAAATTACCGCCTTATCCCCATCTTCCCAAAATTTTTCTTAATTTTTTTCTCGATTTTTTCCAAATCAATCTTTTGGCCTTTAGTTTTCTTTTTCAAATTAGGATCCAGAATTTTTTGTTCCTCGCGATATTCTTGCAAATAATAATTTTGCGCGCCATTAATCCATTTGGCAATTTCATCAAAATCTTCTTCCTTGTGCAAACCCGGCACCACCGTGGTGCGAAACTCGTAAGGAACCATGCTGTTCATTATCAGATTCACGCTGATTCTTATTCGATCCACCATAGACGCATTCAATTGCGTCTCTACGACACCTGCCGTTGCTAAATATTTTTTAGGCTGATTCTTAATATCCATGGCGACATAATCCACTAATTTTTGATCGAATATCTTTTTCAAAACATCCGGCCGTGTGCCATTGGAATCTAATTTAACCAAAAAACCCATTTTTTTAATTTTTTTAATAAACTCAATAATGTCCGGCTGGATGGTCGGTTCTCCACCAGTAATGCAAACGCCTTCTAGTTTGCCTTTTCTTTTGGCCAAGAAATCAAAGAAATCTTTTTCTGATTCTTCATTGTGCGCCAAACGCAAATCAACCAATTCCGGATTGTGGCAAAAAGGACAGCGAAAGCTGCAACCCACCGTAAAAACTGTAGTCGCAATTTTGCCCGGATAATCGAGCAGGGTTAATTTTTGAAAACCGCCTAATATCATAAAAATTTCAAATATCAAAAACCGAATATCAAATCAAGTTCAAAATCCAAATTTATAAAATTTTAAATTTTTATTTTTTGGATTTGATTTGTAATTTGAACTTTGGATTTTAGATTTATTTTTTAAATCAGGGCAACCTGATTTAAAAATCAAGTTGCCCCGCTATCTTTTCTTTTTAACTAGCAACCGCAGGCTGCTCCACTTACTACAAATTCAGTCCTATCCTTAAATTCAGCTTGTTTGCCCTTGTTCCACTGCTGCACTGGGCGGATATATCCTACTACACGGGAATAGACCTCCGCTTTTTGAAAATTTTTCAAAATCGGATCTGCTTGATGACACGCCTTGCACTTCATATAAACTTCTGACCCGACTTTGTAGGGCATATATTCTTCGTTGCTTTCGATAGACTTTCCACAATCGTGGCACATATATTTCTCCATTTTTTTGCGTTTCTTGTTCAGCGTTTCATTAAAACTTTGGACAAGAAAACATTTTATTTTTTTATTTCCTGCCGGCAAGCAGGCAAGTATACGAACACTTTTTTATTTTTTAATCTCTGACTTTTTTACTTTCAAATATTTACCCTCACTTTGTTCCGCCATACACTTCGGACAATTGAACTGCTCGCCATTCAAATAGCCATGCACCGGGCAGATGCTGAAGGTCGGTGTCAGGGTGAAATATGGCAAGGAATAATTTTCAGCAATCTTTCGGACTAAATTCTTGGTAGTTTCAATGTCCAAAACTCTTTCTCCCAAGAAGCCATGCAGCACCGTGCCGCCGGTATATTTCGTTTGAATGTTTTCCTGCAAATCCAACGCTTCAAAAATATCCTCGGTGAAATAAACTGGAAGCTGGGAAGAATTGGTGTAATATGGCTCAGCATTCTTTTCTTTCACCGCCGGATCATTGGCAAAAATTATATCTGAACCGAATTTTTTCTTATCAATCCGCGCCAACCGATATGAAGTGCCCTCTCCCGGTGTCGCTTCCAAGTTATACATATTGCCAGTTTCTTTCTGATAGCCAATTATTCTGTCCCGCATATGCACCAAAACATCTTCCGCAAATTTCTGCCCCTCTTTGGTTGTGATATCCTTGCCAATCAAATTCAGCAGAGATTCATTCATACCAATAAGGCCAATGGTTGAAAAATGATTAGCCCAATATTCATTTCTTCGCATCTTGATGGCATCCAAATAAAATTTCGTGTATGGATACAATCCCTTTTCCGTCAGACCTTCCACCAGCTTTCTTTTGGTTTCCAAACTTTCTTTGGCCAAGTCCATTAAGCGATCTAGTTTTTGATAAAATTCTTTTTTACCTGCCTGCCGGTAGGCAAGGTTTTTAGCTTCATAACCCAAACGAGGCATATTAATCGTCACCACTCCAATCGAGCCGGTCAAAGGATTGGCTCCAAACAATCCACCACCCCGTTTATGCAATTCTCGATTATCCAAACGCAATCGACAGCACATTGAGCGCGCATCATCCGGATCCATATCAGAATTAATAAAATTGGCGAAATATGGAATGCCATATTTGGCGGTCATTTCCCAAATAGCATTAAATCGTTTGTCATCCCAATTGAAATTTTTATCAATATTGTAAGTTGGAATTGGAAAAGTAAAAATTCGTCCGTTAGCATCGCCTTCCGTCATCACTTCCGCGAAAGCCCGATTAATCATATTCATTTCTTCTTGAAATTCACCATAGGTTTCTTTTTGCGGAACGCCGCCCACAACTACAACTTCTTTGGCCAAAGTTTTTGGCGGCACAATGTCCATCGTGATGTTAGAGAAGGGCGTTTGAAATCCAACGCGCGTGGAAACATTCATATTAAAAACGAATGATTGTATTTCCTGCTTTACCTTGGTGTAACTTAATTTATCATAGCGCACAAATGGCGCAAGCAAGGTATCGAAATTTGAGAAAGCTTGCGCGCCGGCAACCTCGCCCTGCAATGTGTAAATAAAATTCACCATTTGTCCCAAAATCGAACCCAAGTGCTTCGCCGGTTTGCAAGCCACCTTGCCAGCCACACCTGTAAAGCCTCTTCGCAAAAGATCTTGCAAGTCCCAACCACAACAATAGGCCGCCACCAGCTGCAAATCATGAATGTGCAAATCTCCACCTTCATGCGCTTCGCGAATTTCTTTGGTGTAAACTCGATTCATCCAATAATTGGAACTCACGATTGAAGCGATGTAATTATTGAGTCCTTGCAAAGAATAGGCCATGTTGGCATTTTCTTTAACTTTCCAATCAATCTCTTGAATATATTTATCCACCAAATCAATCGCTTCTTTCAGAGATTCTTCAGTTTCACGAATCTTTCTGTGTTGTTCACGATACAAAATATAGGCTTTGGCCGTTTCCTCAAAATCCAAAATCATCAAAACTCTCTCCACCACATCTTGCACTTCTTCCACTTCTGGAATAAAACCTTTCTTATAATTCTTGTTCAAAAATTGAGCCGCTTTAGCAGCCACTTTTTTAGCATCAGTCTCACTTCCTTCACCAGTCGCCACGAAAGCCTTGCTGACAGCCTTAGCAATTTTTGCCGGATCAAAGGTTGCAACTTTTCCACTGCGCTTAATCACTTTCATCACCTCATCGGCTTTTTTAGCAACCACTTTCTTGGCCACAACCTTCTTCGTTGCTACCTTTTTAGTCCCACTTTCTTTTCCCCCTTTTTTGATTTTGATTTTTGCCATACGGTATAATTTAATTTTCAATTTTCAATTTTCCCTGCCTGCCGGCAGGCAGAAATTTTCAAACAATTTTTAATTTAATAATTTTTAAATTAGTTTAAAAATACGGCCATTGATTCATTGTAAATTGTTTAGAAATTAGAAATTAGAAATTTAATTATTATCTAGCATGTCCAATTCTTTTTTAAAACTTTCCACACTGCCGAATGATTTGTAAACACTCGCGAAACGCACATAGGCTACTTCATCCAGCTCCTTCAATTTCCTAAGAACAATTTTTCCGATTTCACGCGTCGTCACTTCCGATTTTTCCAAGGCATGGATTTCATATTCGATGTTGCCCAGCAGTTTAGCAATCCGATCCGGCGTGATGGGTCTTTTTATCAAAGCGCGCCGCACTCCTGTTTCAATTTTGGTCTTATCATATTCGGTTTTTTCTCCATTCTTTTTTATCACCGTCAATCTCAAAAGTTCCACTTCTTCATAAGTACTAAAGCGCGCCGCGCACTTTTCACACTCTCGTCTTCGACGAGTAATCTTGCCTTCATTCGTGTCGCGCGAATCAACCACCTTGGTTTCGCTATTGTTGCAAAATGGACAGTTCATTATATTGGTTTTTAGTTTTTAGTTCCTGCCGGCAGGCAGGCAGGTGTGGTTCTTGGCCACTTATTATATACAACAGATAGTATGTTTATACTACATATAGTATATGTTAATGCCATTATACCACAATTGAAAAATCCGTCAAGCTTTGTCAAACCAGCGGATTTTCCTAGAAAATATTCAGATTTTAAAAGTTATCCACACCCCGCACTAACTTTCATTTAAAGATTTTTTAATCCTTCGCCTTAACTGTGCCCAGGCCTGACCAAATTGTTTTATTTGTTTTTCTCTTTCTAATGCATCCTCTTTAGATAGATATGCCTCATAATAAACAAGTTTCCAGATATGTCCTTTCGTAGAAAAATTATCACCATTGTTATGATTAAAAAATCTTTTCTTCAAGTTGTTTGTGTATCCATAATACAACTTGTCATTTTCATTTTTAATCACATATACATAAAACATAAAGAAACAATGAAAGTTAGTGCGGGGCACAGGTGCTAACACCTATAAACTGACATACGCCACGGGCAAAACTTTTCGGAAAATGCCGGCAATGAGAATAGCATCGGATTCATCCAAATAGATTGGCTGATGCACACGATTGGTTGACTGCGGAAAAAGTCCAATCATGCCGTGCGCGAGTTTTTTATATCTCTTGATTGTCGCCATACCGTTGATGACAGCCACGACAATTTTTCCTTCAAAATCTGTCGCGTCACTTTTTTCAAAAACCACATAGTCGCCGTCGCCAATACCTTCTTTGTTCATCGAATCACCTAAAGCTTTCACGGCAAAAAGTTTAGCCGGATCATCCCGCCGAAAAAGACTTTTGGAAATTTGCAAATAGCCATCCACATTGCCGTCAGCATAGGCCAGCGCTTCCCCGCAAGAAGCCAGTCCATACATCGGCATAGAAAAAATATTTTCCAGATTGGCATAGTTGTCATTTTCCACTAAAAACAGTTTCGTTCCATCTCTCTTAACGAGGTCTTTTCTTTCCAGCGCCTCAATGACCTGCATTGTGCCTTTCAAGCTTCCTACCTCAATTCCAAGCTCCTCCAGATGCTTGTGCAACTTGTAGGCGGTTGGGTTGCCTTTCTTTTGATTGATCATCTCCCGAATGGCATCCAGAACCATCTTCTGTTTTGATGTTAGTTTTTCCATAGTGATATAATTTAATGCTTTAAACCACTGAACAATTAAGTTTCAATGTCCATTTTACTCCTGTAAGAGTAA
>CAZMNQ010000028.1:0-11394 GCA_964567695.1 uncultured Bdellovibrionales bacterium | reverse complement strand
TTTTTTTTCTTAAACAGCTTCTTATGGTGGCCGTTTTCCCTGTTTTTCAGGGTCCGGATGAAACGGTCCATTACGCCCGCATCCAATATCTAGCGGAACCCCAAGAAAAAACCTGGGAAAGGAAACCACCGGATCCCTCAAAAAAAACAGACTCAAAAGACATCTCCACGAGAAATTTTTCTGAAGAACTGATTAATACAGCCGAATTGGTCAGAACTGATGAAGTTATTTTCAGTTCTTCCACTACCCCTGTTTTTTCCGAAACCGACCATGGCCCATGGGAAGAAACCATTAAAAACAGCTACTGGAAAAAATACCTGGAAAATTCCCAATCCAACTTAAACAAAAACGCTCCGGCTTACTATATTGTTCCATCCTTGATGGAAAAATTATTAGCTCAAAATGATATTTTTTTTCGTTTTTTTACAGAAAGAATTTTTTCCGCATTTTTAGGAGTCTTGATTATCTTACTAATTTATTTAATTGCCCGCAAAATCGGCTGGGATGAAAAAATAGCTGTTCTCACGGCAACTTTAGTGGCTTTTCAACCGATGTTTTCCCAAGCGGCGGCGATTATTAATTATGATATTCTGCTGATTTTCACCTTTACGCTTTTTATTTACGGCGCTGTCTGGTCATTGAAAGACGGATTGACTTGGACCAATGGAATAATCATGCTCTCGACAACCGCTTTGGGAATCATTACCAAAGCTCCGGCTATTATTTTGGCGCTGCTTTTGTTTGTTCTGGCCATCTATTTTGCCAGAAAACATCTAAAAATAAGAAATGACTATTTTATTGCCGGAACAATCATAGCGGCTTTAATCGCTCTTATAATTTTGGAAAATGTCGCGCCGGGAAATCATCTTAATTTGCTTATTCGGGAAAACAATTCTCATTTTGATTCCGCTTTCCAATCTGTTTCCAAATATATTTCCATTACTCTCGACCGCTGGAGCTGGTCGGAACTTTCTTTTTGGGGCAATTTTGGCTGGCTGGACACGGAAATTACCGATTGGATAGTTGATCTGGCTCATTTGGTCGAAATTATTTCCATCGCGGGACTTATCGCTTACTTTGCTTTTCCCCGAAAAATTCCCGCTTTTTTACCCAAGAGAATATTCATTTTATTTTTACTGGGAATATTCATCTATCTCCAGCTGGCCATCCGCTTTGCCGATTGGAATCATTTTGATACTAGCGGAAAAATTGAAATCGGAACTCATGGCCGTTATTTTCTGCCCGCCATTACCGCCCAATTTATTTTAATCTCCATCGGCTTGGGCATGCTGGCCAGAAAATATCATATTTGGAAAAATATTTTGAAAGTTTTGAGTTTAAGCATGATTTTGCTTTGGGCTTATTCCTTGTTGATAATTATTATTCCCCGGTATTATTTATAAAAAACAACTGTCATCTTGAGCGGAGTCAAAAGATCTAATTAGATTCCTCGACCCGCTTCGACTCAGCGAGACGAGCAAGCTCGGAATGACAATAAGTATGCCTGATGAAATATTTTAAATTTAATCACATCGTAATAATTTTATTCCTGATTTTTTCCGGAATCATTCTCTGGCAGTTTTTTAATTTTCTGTCTTTTGCCGATTCGGCGCTTAATTTTAAAGGAGATAACAAACAGGAAAAATTTTATCCCAATTCCCCGCTTATTCAAAAAATAACCGCCGCGGAAAACAATTTCAACCAAGTCAATGTTTCTCTCAGCAAATTTTCTCCGCAATTGGGCGATAAAATTATTTTAGAAGTGGCTGATGAATCCTGCGAAAAAATCATGGCTGAATCCAAAAGAGATATGTTCAGCTGGCGCTCTCCCGGCTATGAAAAATTCCGCTTTCCCGCCATTGCTGATTCCCAAGATAAAACTTATTGCCTTAAATTTACCCATGTCTTGGGAAAATTCAAACCGGCGAAAAAACCTTATATTTCCGCTTATCCGGCTGAAGGTTCTTCTTATATCAACACCGGAAAATCCATGGAAGAGCAAAAAAACCGGTCTTTAAAATTAAAACCGGCTTATGGCCGCGATTCTTATAGGCAGAATTTTTCCCAGCTCATCGATCGGATGTCGCAATACAAGCCAGATTACCTCAAAAGTGAATTTTTAATAACACTCTTTGGACTGTCTCTAGCTCTGATTTTCTTCGTTTCAATTCTTATAATTTTCTTATAATTCTTTCGACTTTTACCCGCACCTATAATTAATTTCCGCCAAATTTATCCGCCTACGGCGGAGGTGGGCAAGCTTGCTGATGTTAATACCTTTTATTCTCAAAACTTTCCAGATATTCCGGCAACTTCAAGATCCACTGCGCCTGCTCGGGATAAAAAAGGAATCTTTCCACGTCTTTTGCGGCTTGTTGCAAATCGGATTTTTGCGCCTGGTCTTTCAAAAATTTCACCAGCTCCAGCCGATTTTTAATTTTAATTCCTTTTTCTTTTAGAATTTCATATTTTGGTTTGATGTTTTTCTGCGCCAAAAACCAGACTAGATCGTAAAAATCCCGGCCTTTTTGGTATGGCCGGAACACAATAGCAATAATTTTTTGGGCAAAAAGAGTTTCCAAAGTATTTACCAACATTGGAAATCGCTCATTAAAACTATCGGCAAATTTTGTTTCTGTTTGAATATTTTTAAATGGATTAAAATCTATTTCAAATTTAACTAAAATCTTTTCATCTTTCTGAACCTTAAATCCAAATTCTCGAAGGACGCCCTTAAACTTAAAATAAATAACGTAGATATTTTCAGTCGTTTTTGTTCTGGCATTAATTTCAAATCCTTGCAATTCAAGTTTTGTTTTAATGTCTTGCATTAATTCATCAAGCTCAAATCCATCTTTTTTAATCAAATCAAAATCCAGATCCTCGGAAAAACGATTAATTCCGTGCGCAAATCGAAGACAAGTGCCGCCAAGAAACGAGATACTATCGTTAAATTTACTCAAGGAAAGCGCTTTAAGAATTTGGGTTTGCAAATATTCCACTAAAATATTTTTTTCTTGCCAGGGAATATTTTTCTCTTGCGCGTATTTTTTGAAGAAATCTTTATTTGGCAGCATAATATTTGATAAAATTTTGAGTTAAAAACAAAACTTTTTTATTTTGAAACACTTTGGCAAAATTCAGAAGCTTTTTTGCTTCAAATTTAAAATCTTCATTGAAGCGATACCCTTCGAACTGTTCTTCGGTTCCATTTAAAACATTGCGATTTAAATAAAAGAAATCAATCAGCGCTTTTTCAGGAAGGGCCAAGCTGAAAGAAATACCATACTGTTTTTTTGTCTCAAATCCCCCAAAAGCTTCCTTTTTAATTTTTTGATAACTAAAATTTCCAATTGGCGTTTTAAATTGCTTAGTTTTTCTCGTTGTTACTGATGTTACCGTAAAAACCGCTTCCGGAATAATTCCATAAAAGCTCAAAGCCATTTCCAGGCTGACATAGGAAGGCGGATAAATTTTTGTGGCAAAAGCCATTGCATCAATCTTATTTTTTGTTTCAGAAATAATATATAATCCTCGTCTGATCATGGTCAAATATCCCTTATTTACCCAATTTTTCAAATTAATCAAGGTTGTGCTTGTAAAATCAGCACCCAAAATCAACCTCAATTCTTTTGTTTCAAAATAAGGCAATTCGTCTGTTTTTCGCTTAAATTCAAGAAAATTCATTTCTTTTATTAATAAAATTATATCAATAAAAGAATTGTATCAAAAATAGCTATTTTTGTCAATATCTCCAGATTCTCAAATTATTTCTTTGAGTCCCAAACAATTTTCGCTAGGCTCAAAATGACGAACAGCGATCCCAGACAGATGGAAACCATTTCTTTGTCGGGATTCATAGATATCCACCCGCCTGAATAAGTTGGAGTAAGCGCGATTAAAATGGTTGATAAAATAATCCAAACTACAGCAAATCGTAACCACTTAAGAAAAATCTTGTCGTTGATAAAAAAGAGAAATAGAGAGATGATAAAAATTGCAATAAATATATGGAATGCAGTTCTGGTTATAGGAATGCTGTTTCCACCTAAACATCGACTGAATTTAAAAGTACAAGGTCCAATATAAGAAGCTACTAATACTATTATAGCAACCCCGACTAATATAATCCTCCACCAATATGTTTTTTGCATAATTTTTAAATTATTTTTTATTAATTACTTAATTTTAATTGATTCTAAATTTTTAATCAAAGTCTCTTTGGCTGGAGAAAGAATGGTTTGCGGAAATTTATTTTCAATAAATCTTATAAGATCGTCGATTTTTTTATTGAACAACTTGATTTGATTGGCTTTGGGATTTTTATTATCCTTGCTATCCATTTTTTCAATCATATCCTTAGCGTGCGAGAGTTCTCTAATTTTGACTTGCAGAAAATTTTGAGTTTTTACATCCGTGATGAACCCTAGTTTTGCCAAATGATCCACATTGTTGGATATGGTTTCAATAGTCACTATCGGCACAGCCGTGCCATTGAGAATTTTATTTATTTCATATTCATTTACGCCATCGCTATCCATATCCGCCTTCAAGGTTGTCATATCCGCCAATCCGGTTTCGGGAATATTGAACGAAACCGTCGTATCAGCCGTAGTTGGAAGATTGGTAAAGACGGTATGCGCGATAACTTCGTCGCCTTCTTCTGTTATCTTCACCTCTTCCAACTGGAGCGTATAGGAACCTAGGGCATATCCATTCATAACCACCTGAATATTTTCTCCGCCGGGAAAGCCAATATATTTTCGCTCACCGAATTGATAATAATAACTATTGGGAATTTCTTCTTTAATTATCGTATGGCCGTCTATTATTTCCGGCCCGGTCTTATTTCCGGCGCTGTCCTTAAGATGAATATCCAGCGGAGAATAAAGAGACATGCGAATACGCGGTTTGGCGTTTTCATAATCATCTGGACGAGAAGTTTCTATATATTCAGGCAACGAATTATCTTTATTTTCAATAATATCCGAGAGGAATTGTTGAAGAGGATTCATTTCGAGTATATTGCTGTGTTTTCGATCGGAAATATTATTATCATTATAATTATACAAATCCACCCAATATTTTTTTACACTTTCCGGCAACATCAAAGCGCTAGGCGCCACTACCACTTTATCTCCATCCACTGTAAATTGCGGTTCATAAACCGGTTCGTATTCGCCTATTCCAATACAAGACGGAATTTTGAATCCCGGAGAAGCATAGCAATCCATTTTTTCCTTTTCCGTATAATCCACTCCGCTCACCGTATCCAATCCCCATCCGGCAATTTCCATTACCTCAACATTAGAAGGCGGCGTCCACTCGTCCAATCGTTGGTGCATCTCGACTGCCTCATCCAGAATATTTTCATTAAGAACATTTTCCAAATCTATCTCATCCGCATCCGGTTTTTCCCGGCCATCATCCTCCCCTGTCAAAAATTTCCGCAATTCATCAAAACTGTCGATATTTTCCCCATAAACATCCTTAAAATCTTTATAACGGGTATTTTCGGATGAAAAACTGATAAAAGGTTCTTCCATCCGCTCCAGATATTTTTCCGATGGCAAAAGTCCATAAGCTCCCGGCATATTTTCCGCCAAGGTTCTAGCTTCCGATTGAGAAATAAGCGTTCCAAACAACGCCGATTCGTCATATCCATAAAGCATCGAGAGAATAGCCAGAGGCGTTCCCATTTGCGGCGTGCCGACCAAAATAATTTTATCCACCTTGCCGGCTTCTCCCGATTTTTCCAATTCTTGCATAATGGCTTTAGCCAGCAGTCCGCCATTGGAATGCGCGATAATTGTCACTTTTTTATTTTGAGAATTCTCCGCGAGATTCTTAAGTTCGGCTGTTGCCAATTTCATTGCTCCGTCAAAATATAAAGTTCCGCTCTGCGCCACATCTTCAACGCTTTTCCGCCAGTCATAGGCAAAAAGATTATAATCATTAATCGCTCCGTCATTCTTAAGCGCTTCCAGTTTATCTACAAATGTTTTGTAAATATTTCCTCCGATTATCGGCAGACCCGCTTCTTCAATAATATCTTTGGTATAAACATCATTAATACTTTCTCCACTTTCACTAAGAGCCAAGTCTTCAAGATCATTTCCAAAATAATTCGGCTCCCAAAGCTGGTCTTCGCTGCCGCCATCTTTTTTATACAGCCGACTGGCTTTAATTCCCGGCAAAAACATTACGCTGGAGCAACAGGATGGTGTATTAAAATCAAATTCCTGCGCCCAAGGATAAATATCCGTTCCGCCATCAAAGAAAAACTGATCATCGCAAATTTTGTCGTTATTTATATCTTTGCACCTTGCTTCATTCCTTTTCCAATAATTACCACCGATCGGAAGAGGTTGATAGAATAAACTGCCAAAAGAAGGATATATGCTTGTCATCATATCCGGACTCATAATGTTGTTATTATATATATTGTTTCCACTGCCATAGGCAACTTTTATCCAATTGAAAGTATTTTTTCTAATGATATTATTAGTCGCGTAATCAAGCGCGACCGTGATGCTTTTATCTTCAGAAGTTAAACCTTCCACTAGGGAATTATCAGTATGCCAAAAAACCATTTGCGCCCGTTTATCAGCTAATGAAACATTCTTAAGAATAATATTTTCGCAATGGACGCAATAAAACGCACCTGCATTCATTGAATCATCGTATGTTTTGTTAGAAACATTTTTTTCATAATAAATCGGTTTGCCGTCAATCGTATTGTCAATACCAATATCATTCGTCATCATATCACTACTCTTAATATAAAAATTCGATTCGCTATTGTCATACAGAGTATTTCCGCGAAGAATATTGTGATTACCATATAGCACTGCTCCCATCTGGTTGCCCGATAAATCATTATTTTCATACGTATTATAATCCGATGATGTTTGAAAGAGACCAACCCAATTATCAGGTCCAATAATATTATTAGAAATAATATTGTTTTTTGTATTGTATAAATATATGCCGTTTATAGTATTAGCAGAAACGGAATTATTCGAGATATTAACACCAGGATTGGCGCCTTCCATATATATCCCATAAGAATTGCCTGTTACCGTATTAGAAATTATGGAACCACTCTTACGAACAAAGATGCCTCGCAAAAATCCACTAACAATAAGGTTTTTAATTATATATTGGCTATATTTAGTAGTAATGCCATAACCCGTACCTGTTCCTATCACTTTGTGTCCATTACCATCCAAAGTAATGCCATCACTATCAATCTGAATAGTATCATTTACATCTGTATTTAAAGTGCAAGTTTTAGAATCAGCATTCCAATTACCGATACTTCCGCAATCTCCTCCAGTGATACTATTAATATATTTTGTACTTTTTCTCGGTTGTATAAAAACGAGATGATCTTGACTTACATCTTGAACAAAAAAAGCTTTTCCGTTTTCATCGGAAATTAACGGCGCGTAATTATGATAGTCGTCTTGGTATTTGTGATAGGTTGTATTAGCCGAAAGTCCAGATAGAATAAAATTGGAAAAATAGGATTCATTTGATGCCCTGATATCCATAACAATCATCTCCGGCGCCGATTCAATTCTGGCAGTTATATCTTCACTACTGGTTAAAGATATATTTAGATATTCACTGTCGGTAATTGCAAAATTCTTTCCGGTTCCTTCTATTATTCCGGGAATACGGAATAAATCTTCCGGAGCTTCTTGCGCTTGAGCGGATAAAACTGAAATAGCGCAAAATAAAAACGCGCCGATTAATAAAAAGATGGCAGATTTTTTTATTATTTTTATTTCTATCATTTTGTTTTTATTTCCTCTTTTTTTAAAAATATTGATTTTGCTTAAATTAATTAAAAAACTACCTCCTATACTATAACATAAATCTCATTTTTTCAACTTTGCAATTTTTTTACTAATATTTTTACTGTTTTAAATAATATTTATCCTTTAATGGATGAATGGATAAACAATACACTCTATCTGAAAAATAACTCACTGCCTGCTTCGACCGTATAAATAAAAATCAGGCACAAATAAAAAACATAACTAAAAAAGAATTGTTTATGTAAACAATTCTTTTAGCAATCGATGCCCGGGATATTTATCCGATTGGCTTTCTTGATATTCAAAATTTTTCTTTTTCTTGTTTTTATTCAACTCATTTAAACATCGCGTAATCCAAACGCTATATTCTTCTCCTTTATTATGCAACTAATGCTCTATTTTTGTAATCGTCTGGCAACTGACTTTCATTTGTTTCATTATTTCATTATATCCCTTCCCTTCAACAATCATCTTTGCCACTTGGATTCTCCTAGCCATCATGACCGCTTCACCTGGAGTTAAAAGACCCACAAAAAATCAACTATCTCTTTTTTTGATTTTAAATTGGAAATTATTTCAAAAAAATCATTTATAATCCGATGCTTTTCTTTCGGATTAATTCGATAAGATTTAACTTTTGCCATAAAATTTTTTTATAAATTTTAAAAGCTTAAAAAATCCTTTTTTCCACTAATCCATTAATGGTTGAATGGAAGAACGAATAACTTTTAATTTTATTAGTATAAAATATTTTTTATATAAATTTTTATAAAAATAGCCTGGCTAAAATTTATAGGTTATGCTAAAAACTTAGATTTCAAATAAGTATAATATTCCTCATTTTTAGCCGTTTGGGTGGAATATCGTTCCAAGGCCTTTTTGCGAGCCTCAAGGCCCATTCTGGAACGCAATTCCGGGCTCAAAATCAGCCTTTCCAGCTTATTTACCCACTCGGCGGTATCAGACGCCGTAAAGCCGTCAATCCCGTCTAAAATCGCCTCCTGGAAGGTTCGGGTGGCGCTGGCGATCGTCGGCACTCCCACGATCCCCGCTTCGAAGAATTTTAGCTCCGATTTGGATTCGCAAAATGGATTGCCCATTTCCAATGGCGCCAGATTAATATCCACGGAAGCGATATTTTCAAAATGTTTTTCGCGCGGAGCGTAAGGAAACTGTTTAATCCTATCCTTAAATTTATGAAGTTTATTTTCGATATCCAAAGGTCCGACGAGGAATAAATCCACATTTGGAAATTTTTCCATAATTTGCATTAGCGCTTCCGTAATCACCGCGAAATCTTTGTTGTGACTGATGGTGCCGGAAAAATAACCCAGCTTGATAGAATTTTGTCCGCCAGTCGGCGGATTGAATTTTGAATGATTAATTTTTTCGGCGAGTCTTAAATCGTTTTTGGATAATTTGTTGGGCACGATAAAAACTTGCTTATTGTATTTCCTTAATTTTTCTGCCAGATAGGTCGTCGTGGTAGTGCAAACTTTCACATACGGATCATTTATTATTTCCGCCCCCACTCCATCATTGGCATACATTTTCTTTTCCAACATATTGATTTCTTTTTGATAATCCATTTCTTTAAAATAGCGGGAATCAAAAATCAGATCATCGGTTTCAAAAATAATTTCCTTGTTTTGTTCCTTAATTTTTCCGATTAATTTTTCCACGCTGGAAGTAAAAAGAACGCGGTGGAAAATAAAAATTTTAAATTTATCCGCGTAACCGATTAAAAACGGATTGTCTTGGATAGTTATCGAACATCGAAATCCATTGGCTTCCAATTCTTCCGCCACGTGCGCTGTGCGATAAAGCGCGCTGTCGCCCACCCCGCCGGTAATAAATAAAATATCTCCCGCTTTGACTCTTCCAAACATAGCAAAGAAAGACCGCAGCACTCTTTTCCCGCCCCGAAAAAAACCATCTCTTTGCAGAGTCTTTCCGGCTTTACCGATTTTTATTAAAAGAAGTTTCATATGCCTTTCCACCACTCCACTGTTTTTTTGAGTCCTGCTGCAAAATTGATAGCAGCTTTGTAGCCTAGATGTTTTTTAGCCTTGCTGATATCGGCGTGGGTGTGGCGGACATCTCCCAAGCGTGGTTTTCTCATTTCCAGTTTAATTTTTTTCCCGCTGTATTTTTCAATCAGTTTTTTGACTTCCAAGAGAGTGGTTCTTTCTCCGTGGGCAATATTGAAAAAATCTCCGCCGAATTTTTTCTTGGATTGCATCGCCAAGATATTGGCTTCCACCACATTATCCACATAGCAAAAATCACGCGACTGTTTGCCGTCATCTTCCAAAAAAGCTTTTTTTATGGAAGGCTGATAAACTGCCGTCAGCCAGGCGGAAACCACCGTAGAATAGGGCGAATCGCCGTATTGACCGGGACCAAAAACGTTGAAATAGCGCAGACAGACCGTTTCCAAACCATAAAGCTCTCCGAACATTTTACACAACAATTCATCGGTATATTTTTGCAAAGCGTAAGGCGATTTGGGGTCGGGCTGATTATCTTTTTCCTTGGTGGGAAGTATTTTGGCTCCGCCATAGATCGAAGAGGAAGAAGAATCGATAAATTTTTTGACTTTGTAATCCCGGGATTTTTCCAAAAGCAGCGCCGTACCTCCGATATTGTTTTGGGTAGTTTCGGCCGGATGCTCCACGCTAAAACTCACTCGAGGCACATAGGCAAAATGGAAAACATATTCCGGTTTGTGTTTTTTAAAAATTTTGTCCAAAAACTTTTCATCCGTCATTGAGCCTTCATAGAAAATAATTTCCTTGCTGACCGCGTCCTGCCGGCCCGTCGCAAAATTATCAATCCCTACGATTTCCGCTTTAGGAAAGCGTTTCCTGAATTGGCGGGTAAAATTGCTGCCGATAAATCCCGCGCAACCGGTCACTAGAATTTTCATATTTTTTAAGATTAAATTATTAATTCCATTACTTAAGTATAGCCTAAAAATGGACAAAATCAATCTTTTTCAAAAAACCAAAAAACCGCTATTTCATCTAAAAATACCAGCCTTTTGTAAACTTTATAACGTTATAAACCTTACAAACTTTATAACTTTAAGAACTTTATGAACTTGCTTTTATTTAAGTTCAAAATTCAAATCCTTGATCATTGTCCGCTCTTGGACAAATTCTCTTCCGTTTTTTTTGATAGTTACCTTGACCGGAATATCGCCCACGCCAGATTGCTTCTGGATTAAAAGCCGATAATTATTTTTATCAAAATCGGCCGGCAATTCGTATTTTAAGCGCGCGTTGGTTTCCCCTCCAATCAAGACATGGACGATAAAACCGAAATAAGTTTTGCCTCTTTCTTCCTGGATATTGGGATAGCTTACCATTTCTCTTTCCAAAAGATTGGCGCCTTTGGGGACATAGATCCACAAATAAGAATGATAATCGCTGGTGCGCCAGTCGCCGTAAGGCGCCGTGTTTTTATAGAGGATATTCAGATCCACTACCGGTTTTTCCTGGTCCAGATCATCTGTCAAGTACCCATTTTCTTAGACACTCTCTCTACGATTAAAAATTGATTAGCG